>WLIM01000003.1 GCA_009702205.1 Actinomycetota bacterium
ACTGAAGGAACAATTAGCGCTGCAGCTGCCATCAAAGGCAGAAACAGTACCTTTCGATTCTTAAACTTCATTACTTTTTCTCCTTAGATTTTGCCCGGCCTGATAATTCAAGACGGATTCGGTCAAACAGAACTGCAGCTCCTAATAGAACACCGGTAACAACTTGTTGCCAGTAAGAGGAGACCCCCTGAATTGTCAGGGAATTCGATACGGTTTGCAGGAAGAGGAGTCCAATTACTGTTCCCCAGATACTTCCTACGCCACCGCTAAGGCGAGTTCCACCAAGTAGAACTCCTGCCACAACAGTAAGTTCAAGACCAGCACCAGCTGTTGGTGCTGCAGAACTTAGACGGCCAACTTGCATGATTCCAGCGACTCCAGCACAGAATGCTGAGATCACATAAACATTCATCTTTACGCGACCGGTATAAATACCAGCCAACTTTGCTGCGAATTCATTTCCGCCAACTGCATAAACATCGCGACCAAAATAAGTAGAGCGCAGGACGTAAATTGAAATTCCGGCAAGAACAATAACTACAAGTAGCGGCCCTGGAATTGGGCCAACATTTCCATCGCCAATTTTATTAATTAGCGGTCCAGTGTCGATGCTTCGAGTAGTTCCATTTGTTACTAGATAGGCAATACCGCGGAAAATTCCAAGGGTTCCAAGAGTCACAACGAAGCTGTTTAAGCCCAAGCGACCAATCAAAGTTCCGTTGATTCCACCAACAATTATTGTTACCAAAGCAATTGTTACTACAACTGCAAGATATCTTGGCATTAATTCAATTATTCCTGAGAGCAAAATTCCAGAGAAAGCTAAAACGCTACCGACGCTAAGGTCGATTCCCGCTGTAAGAATTGTGTAAGTCATTCCAATTCCTAGAACAATTGGAATTGCCGATGAACGAACAATGTTTGAAAGGTTAGATCCTGAGAAGAAGACAGGTTGGGTAAGGGCCATGACTATTAGCAAAACGACTTCAAGAACTAAAACACCAAACCATGCTGGCATTGTGCTCAGACTTGGCAATTTGAACTTCATTTATTTAACTCCTGTCGCTGCAGCCACAACTTCGGCTTCACTAGTCTTGCTTCGGTCAAGGTTTGCTGAAAGTTCTCCAGCATGCATTACAAGTATTCGATCTGAGATCTCGAAAATTTCACCAATTTCAGATGAGACAACGAGAATACTTAGACCTTCATTAGCTAAATTGCGGAGAATTTCATAAATCTCAGCTTTCGCACCTAAGTCAACGCCTCTAGTTGCTTCATCCAGAATAAGAATCTTTGGATTAGTTTGAAGACAACGAGCGATAACGACTTTCTGTTGGTTTCCACCAGAGAGGCTCTTAATTTGGGCATCAGGGCCAGAAGTCTTAATGCTGAACTTTTCAATCCAACTCTTAATTATCTTATCTTCAGATTTTCTCGAGCGGTGGGTAATTTCGAACTTGTGTTGAGACAACATTAAATTATCTCGCACCGACATCTCATGAATTGTAGATTTCAGACGGCGATCATCTGGAACTAGTGCTATTCCTGATTTCAATGCAGTTCTAGAATTAGCGCCAACTTGATTTCCATTAATAAATACTTCACCGGCACTTCTTTGACGAACACCTGCAAGAGTTTCGACAAGCTCTGTGCGCCCGGCACCAGCGAGCCCTGCTAGTCCAACAATTTCACCTTCGCGAACTTCAAATGAAATATCAGAATAAGCGCCAGCTCGATCGCTTAAACCCTTAACTTCAAGAACTGTTTTGCGACCAGATGATTGAAAGTTGCGTCGCGCAGATTCTTTGGGCTTATTCAAAACCATTCGATCAATTAACCAGTTTTCATTTACACCAGAACGATCGCTGGTATCGATGAATTTGCCATCACGAAGAACTGTAAAGCGATCGCTAATCTCTAACATTTCAGACATGCGGTGAGTAATAAGGACTACTGCCACGCCATCTTCACGAAGCTGACGGACGACTTTAAAGAGAGCTGCTACTTCATTTGGTGCAAGTGAAGAAGTTGGCTCATCAAGTAATAGAACTCGGGTATCAAAAGATAGTGCGCGGGCAATTTCAACTAGTTGTTGCTCATGTTGTGGCAGGGTCGAAACTTCGCGGCGTGGGTCAACTGTGATGTTTAAGCGCTTTAGAATTTCAAGGGCTCTGCGATCGGTATCTTTCCAATCAATTCCAAATTTATTTCTGGATTGGTTGTGGCCAATAAAAACATTCTCAGCAATACCTAGATTCGGAACCAGGCTTAGCTCCTGGCTAACCATAGTCACGCCATATCTCATTGCATCTCTAACTGAGTTAAATTCCTTCTCTTCACCTGCAACTAAAATTTGGCCATCGTCTGGTTTTAACACGCCACCTAGAATTTTCAATAGTGTTGATTTTCCAGAACCATTCTCACCGGCGATTGTATGTACTTCGCCAGGGTGTAATTCCAAATTCACATTTGCAAGAGCCTGGACGGCATCAAAGCGCTTGCTAATTTGGCGCATTTCAACGCCTGATGTCAGAGTTTTAATTGTCACTATTTAGCGGCCCGTTCATATTCCACAAGTTCGAGTTGGTTATTCCATGGATCTAAAACATAAATAATTCGTTGGCCAGCAGCAGGACCTTCAGTTATTTCAATTGGTCCGGCCATGAAAGTTAAACCGTATTCACTTCGTAGTTCTAAAACTTTATCTAAGTTACTTACTTTGAAAGCAATATGGTGCCCACCTAAATCAGAATTCTTTGGTGGTGTAGTGCGACGATCTTCTGGTCGGTCGTATTGGAAAAGTTCTAGGCGACTACCATTTCCGTACTCAAGCATTGCAAGAGTAAATCGACCATCAGCAACATTTACATGTGCAAGTGACCAATCTTTTCCATCTACCTCTGGAAATTCACGAGCATCAAAAGGTCCCAGGCGAAATATTTCTTTTGCATTTAAAAGTGTGCTGTAAAAAGCTACTGCCTCATCAAGATTTGGAATTGTCATTCCGACGTGGTCCATGCCTTCTACCCCAGGCATATTGCGGGTTTTGATCGACATAGCTCTCCCTTTCGCTAAACCAGAATGCAGGTTTAAGGGGCAATTCTCTTGTTCTTTTATGACGCTCGTCAAGCATATGTCATAACAATCATGTGAAGTTTTATCGTTGAAAAATAACGAAATGTAATCAAATTAAAACGTATTTACCTTGCTGGTGGCGGGTGAAGGATTTGAACCTTCGAAGGCAGAGCCGGGGGATTTACAGTCCCCTCCCATTGGCCGCTCGGGCAACCCGCCAGGGTTTTTTACGGCTTGCGTAGATTACCTTATTAACCCACGCTCTCGAAATCGAGGGTTACTCGGGCAAGATAACTGGAACTTGAGTCATTAAGCCGCCGTCAATTACATAAGAACTTCCGGTGATGAAAGAAGCCTTATCGGAACAGAGAAAACCTACGAGTTCACCGATTTCGTGAATGCTCGCCATACGTCCTATTGGGTGCGAGCTTCCCCACTCTTTCAAGATTTCTTCTTCGCTCTTGCCACTGCTAAATGCACGAGCTGAAGCCCGCAACATTGGCGTATCTACTGAAGCTGGAAGTATTGCATTGCATCTAATTTGTTCTGCTGCATGATCAATTGCGATTGCTCTGGTAAGTGAATTAATTGCACCTTTCGATGCCGCGTATGCAACCACGCCTTTCTGATTTGCAAGTGATTGCACCGAAGAAATATTTACAATTGAACCACCTTTTGCAATTCGCATAAAGGGAATTGCGTACTTGGCAGTCAAATACATTGACTTTACATTTACATCAAAGGTCTTATCCCAAGTCTCTTCACTGGTTTCAACAGCAGTTCCATATGTTTGGATACCTGCACAATTAACTACATAATCAATTTGACCATATTTCTGGCCAACACTTTCAATTGCGGCTTTAACTTGGGAGTCCGATGAAATATCAACTTTTACCCCTGAAATTCGCTCACCATAACTAGCTAAATCGCTCTTTGCTTGTGCCAAACCAGCTTCATCAAGGTCGAACATAACAACTGTGGCGCCATCGTCCAATAATCTTTTTGTACTACCGAAACCAATTCCTTTGGCTCCCCCAGTAACGATTGCAATCTTGCTCATTTACTTACTCCGAATCCGAGCGCCATTTTTTCGCACTTCAGAAATATTTGTTGCACCTGTCAACGCCATTCCATTTTCAAATTCTCTGCGCATTAATTCAATAACTTGCGCTACGCCAGCTTCACCATTTGCCATGGCGCCATATAGATATGCCCGACCAATGAATACAGCCTTTGCGCCTAGTGCGATTGCGCCGAGTGCATCTAGGCCTGACATCACGCCACCATCGATATAAATCTCGACTTTACTGCCAACGGCTTTAACAACTTCCGGAAGTATCTCTAACGGAATTGGACCACGATCGAATTGGCGACCGCCATGATTTGAAAGAATAATTCCCTGAACGCCTAACTTCGCAACAGCCTTTGCATCTTCAACGCTTTGAATTCCCTTTACAACGATTGGCCCTTTCCAGACAGAACGTAACCAAGTTATATCTTTAATTGTTGTTGCAGGATCGAAGATTAAGCCAGCAAGTTGCGATAAAGGTTTATCCCATCCTCTAAATGCTGCGAACTCTAATTTCCCAGTTGTGAAAAGATTTAGCCACCAAATTGGTTTTCTTGCGATTGCGAATACCGTATTTATTCGAATCTTTGGTGGAACAGTTAAACCGTTTCTATTATCGCGATAACGCAACCCAGCTACTGGTGTATCAACTGTCAAAACTAAGGTTTCAAAACCACTATCTTTGGCCTGCTTAATTACAGCCAAGCTATCGCTGCGGTTCTTCATAATATAAAGCTGGAACCATCTACGTGAATTTGGGACTGCAGCAGCAAGTTCTGCTGGCGAAGTTGTTCCCATTGTAGAAAGTGCATAAATCAAATTCTTAGATGCGGCAACGTTTGCTACGGCTGGCTCCCCAACATGGTGCATTAATCGGGTATAGCCGGTTGGTGCGAAACAGATTGGAATATCAACGCTTTTGCCAAGTATTTTCTCGCTGGTATCAAGCTTTGAAACATCACGCAGAACTCTTGAATTGAATTCAATTCGTGAGAAGGTATCGCGAGTTCTTGAGTATGCGATCTCGTCAACGGCGCCACCTTCAACATAATCAAAGACGACTTTAGGAGTTCGCTTCTTTGCTATAAGCGCTAAATCTTGGACGTTCTGTGCCCGCTTAAGTTTGCCCTGATATGGGTTGAGAGCGGGAAGCGACCATTCAATTAAGGACCAGAAATATGGGAGGCTCGGGAATTTACGAGTGCTCCGAATCATGTGGCCAATTTACCCTACAATTGCGCTCATTAGAATATTTAAAAATAGATAATTGTAAAAGGGGTCGTAAAAGTGGCTGATTCAAGTTTCGATATTGTCTCTGAAGTTGATCATATGGAAGTAGATAATGCTTTCAACCAGGCCGACCGCGAAATCGCCACTAGATTTGATTTCAAGAACACCGATAGCAAGATTGAAAAGTCTGGTGAAAAGATTCTAATCGAAGCGCAATCAGAAGAGAAGGCGAAAGCTGTCCTAGAAGTTTTTAAGGATAAATTAATCAAGCGCCAAGTATCGCTAAAGCATTTGGAATCTACTGATCCAGAGTTAAGTGGCAAAATCTATAAAATCAGTTGCACGCTTAAAGAAGGAATCTCAACTGAGAACGCTAAGAAGCTAGCGAAAATTATTCGAGATGAAGGTCCTAAATCTGTTAAGACTCAAATTCAAGGTGAAACTCTGCGCGTCACAAGCAAGTCGCGTGATGATCTGCAAGACACCATGGCGCTAGTTAAGGCACAGAGCCTTGACTTTGCTGTTCAGTTTACGAATTACCGTTAATTAATGAGTAAATATCGCCTTGGTTTAATTTACGGATTTACCTCTTACACGCTCTGGGGATTATTCCCACTCTATTGGCCACTTTTGAAACCTGCTACCCCGCTTGAAATGGTTTCACATCGTGCAGTCTGGTCTCTTGTTTTCTGTGTCATAGCACTTGCTATTGCCCACCAACTTAAATCAACTTTTGCATTAATGATTTCGCCAGGCGTCTTCTGGCGATTCACACTTGCTGCAGCTCTAATTTCAGTGAATTGGATTACCTATATCTGGGCAGTTAATCACGAACAGATTGTCGAAGCTTCACTTGGTTACTACATGCAACCGATTCTTCTCGTGTTGATGGGGATTCTTGCTTTCGGCGAAGAGATGCGAAAAATTCAGTGGATTTCTTTTATTGTTGCAACAATCGGCGTAGTTATTCTGACAATTGATTACGGCAGACCACCATGGATCTCCTTTGCACTTGCCTTTTCTTGGAGTTCATACAGTTATGTTAAGAAGAAAATTAATTTAGGTTCGCTACAGGGCTTGGCCATTGAAACTCTCATATCTTCAGTGTTCTATGGCAGTTACCTAATCTGGATTGGCCAGAAAGGTGAAGGTCAATTTGGTCACGGAGTTGGTTTAACTCTGCTTCTCATAGGCGCTGGTGCGGTAACAGCAATTCCACTACTTCTATTCAACGGTGCGACTCTACGAATTCCATTTACAACTATTGGGCTCTTGCAATATTTAACGCCAACAATTCAATTTATGTTGGCGGTTTTCCTGCGACATGAACCTATGCCTAGTGCAAGATGGCTCGGCTTTGTTTTTATCTGGACTGCGCTAATTGTTCTTGGCTATGACTTAATAAAATCAGGAAGTCCGCGAGATAACAGCTTGGCTCAACCCGACTAAAGCGTTCTTCGCTGGCCCATCAGGCAGAACTGCTAAATGTTTCTGAGCAGATTCGCCATACTTTGCAACTAGTTCACGTGATTTAGTTAGCGCGCTATGGTTTCTAAGTTTTAAAATAGTTTGCGCAACAACTGTTTCATCAGTAATTGGCGCAGATAAAATAGCTTTTAGTTCGGCATCTGCAGGATCATTTGATTCCAAAATAAAGAGAGTTACCAGGGTTGGAACTCCTTCGCGCAAATCGGTGCCTGGAGTCTTTCCTGATTCCTTAGAATCACTTGCAATATCGATGATGTCATCAGCCAACTGGAAAACAGTGCCAATCTCTTCGCCAAATTTAGTTAAGGCATCCATAATCTTTTCATCAGCGCCCGAAATCATCGCACCATATCGAGCACTTGCAGAAATAAGTGAGGCGGTCTTATCTGCAACAACATTTAAGTAATGTTCAAGTTGAGTTTTACCTGCACTTGATCCTTGGGTCTCAGTTATTTGGCCAATTACTAACCGTTCAAATGTGAGAGCTTGAAGACGTACCGCTTCTGGGCCAAGGTCAGCTAAAAGTTGAGAAGTCTTGGCAAACAAATAATCGCCGGTAAGAATTGCGACTGTATTGTTCCAGCGATTGTTAGCGCTTTCCACACCTCTACGTAATGGTGCTTCATCCATAACATCATCATGATACAAAGTTCCAAGGTGGGTAAGTTCGCAGACTACTGCTGCTTCGATAATGCCCTTAGCTTTTGGATCCCCAAAGTGAGAGGCAATCAGGGTCAATAGTGGGCGTAACCGCTTTCCACCAGCATCAACAAGGTGTCTAGAAGTCTCAATTACTAATGGATATTTACCTTCGATTGCATTTCGCAAGAAAGCTTCAACTTCAACCATCGAAGCCAGAAGATCCTTCTCTAGCTTTGGATCAATATCTGGAATTCCGATTTGAGACATTAGCGTAGGAAGTAAGCGAAGTTTTGTGCAACATTAAGAAGCAGTGAAGGTGCAACACCAAGAATTATCGTTACAAGGGCGCTAATTGTGATTGAGATTCTGGTTAGTAGAGATGGAATGATCACAGAGACTGAATCGTTAGTTGCATCGGCAAAGAAGAGCATCAAGATGATTCTTAGGTAGAAGAAGACTGCAATCGCACTTGAAAGTACGCCAGCCACAACCAGGTAGATATTTCCAGATTCATATGCTGCAGAGAAGATTGAGAACTTTCCTACAAATCCACTTGTAAGAGGAATACCAGCGAAGCTTAATAAGAAGAGTGAAAATACCGAGGCGACCAATGGTGATTTCTTACCTAGTCCAACCCAGCGATTTAGATCGCTTACTTCACCGGCGGAATCTCTTACTAATGTAACGATTCCGAATGCACCAATAGTTGCAACTCCATATGCAGCCAAGTAAAAGAGTGTTGCACTAAGGGCGTTCTTATTTAGCGAAACAACTGCGGTGAGAATAAAACCAGCATGGGCGATAGATGAGAATGCTAAAAGACGCTTCATATCTCGTTGCGAAATTGCGGCAACTGATCCAATGACCATTGTGATCACAGCAATGATTGAAATTATTGGCTTCCAACTTAATTGGGCAGCATCTAAACCGACATAAAAGATTCGAATGGTGGCACCAAAAGCTGCGGCCTTTGTTGCAGCAGCCATAAAACCAGTAATTGGAGTTGGTGCACCCTGATAAACATCTGGTGTCCAGGAGTGGAATGGCACTGCGCCAACTTTGAAGAGCAAACCTACTGAAAGGAAGGCAATTCCAAGTAGAAGGAATACATCATTTCCACCAGACCCATGGATCGCATCTGTAAGTCCATTTAGTGAAAGCGTTCCAGAGTAGCCATAAAGAAGCGCTGCACCGAACAAGAAGAAAGCTGAAGAGTAAGCGCCAAGCAAGAAGTATTTGAGTGCCGCTTCTTGAGAAAGCAATCTACGACGACGAGAAAGTCCAGCCATTAAATAAAGAGGTAGCGATAAAACTTCAAGTGCAACAAATAGCGTTATGAAATCAGTTGCAATCGGGAATAGCATCATTCCGGAAACTGCAAAAAGAGTTAGTGGAAATACTTCAGTCTGCTGCTTTCCGGATTGAAGTGCTGTTGCTTCTTCGCTTGAACCAGGAAGGGCTGATGCTTGTGGCGCAAAGTTATCTTGGTCAGCAATTATCAAGATTCCAAGAAATGCGAAGACTAAAATTGCGCCTTGCATAAAGATTCCTACGCCATCAATAGATACAGAGGTAACTGCAGCAATAGATGATGTCTGATTTCTTACCCGGAAAAGCTGTTCGAAGGCGATAATAATTCCGCCAAGCGCAATCGCTAATTGCAGCTTTGCGCGCCATGCTTGCTTGATAAATGCTTCAACTAAAACTCCAACAAGGGCTGCTCCCAAGATTATTAGAATTGGCGCAAGCAGTGCGTAATCTAATTTCGGTGCGGTCAACATTATTTGGCCACCTTTGCAACTGGATCGCTTACCCCGGCATGAGTCATAACGCTTTGGGTAGTTGGGTTAATAACGTTTAAAACTGGCTTTGGATAAAAACCGAGGAATACAAGTACGAGAATTACAGGTGCGATAGCAATCTTTTCACGCAAATTTAGATCCACCATTCCAGCACTTGATGAAGGTGTTTCACCATGAAGAGATTTTTGAACTGCAATGAGAACATAGAGTGCAGCAAGAATGATTCCTGTAGTTCCAAGAATCGCTGCTACTGGATACTTTGCGAAAGAGCCAAGTAGAACTAAGAACTCACTAACAAAGCTTGATAGTCCAGGCAGCGCGAGGGCTGACATTCCTGCTAAGAAGAATGACCATGCGA
This sequence comes from Actinomycetota bacterium, assembly GCA_009702205.1. GTDB lineage: Bacteria > Actinomycetota > Actinomycetes > Nanopelagicales > Nanopelagicaceae > AAA044-D11. The sequence continues at coordinate 9,665 of WLIM01000003.1, forward strand.
GAACTGGTGTAACTCGTTGTAGGCCACCGAAATCTGAGATTTGTGTTGACCCACGGCGCTTGATCATCCAACCGGCAGTCAAGAAGAGCGCTGCTGTTGAGAATCCGTGGTTGACCATGTAGAAAATTGCACCGGTTAATCCTTGTGACGTAAGCGCGAATATTCCCAAAGTTATAAATCCGAAGTGAGAGATAGAGGTAAATGCAATTAGCGAATTAATGTCTTTCTGCCCAATTGCTAAGAATGCACCGTAAAGAATTGAAATTACCGCCAAAGTAATAATTGCAGGCGTAAATGTCTTTGTGGCATCTGGAAAGAAACTCATGCAGAACCGAATCATTCCGTATGTTCCTACTTTATCTAGAACTCCAAGTAGAAGAGTGGAAGTTCCTGCTGTTGCAGATTTTGCAGCCGTTGGAAGCCAGGTATGGAAAGGCCACAGTGGGGCTTTGATTGCAAAAGCAATAAAGAAACCTAGGAAGAGCCAATTTTGAGTTGCGGTGTCAATCGTTAATTCAGAAAGTTTTGTTATATCGAAAGTTCCGCCACCTTGATTGGTAGAAATAATATAAAGGCCAATTACAGCGGCCAGCATTAATAGGCCACCAAAGAGGCTATAGAGCAAGAATTTCATAGCAGCTGCGGCGCGATCACCGAAACCGTAACCACCAATAAGGAAATAAACCGGGAGCAGCATTGCTTCGAAAATTACATAGAAGAGGAAAACGTCAGTTGCTGCAAAAACGCCAATCATCATTGTTTCAAGAATAAGAAGCAAGATGTAGAAAGTCTTTACACTCCAACGACCATTTTCTGATTCGTTCCAGCCAGCAAGAAAGACAATTGGAACAAGGATTGTTGTCATCAAAATTAGCGCGAGTGCCATGCCATCAATTCCAACTGCGTAATTAATATTGAAGGCAGAAATCCAAGCTCGGGATTCCACGAATTGCAGGGCACCGCTATTGCTTTCAAATCCCAAGGCCATAATTATCGAAACTACGGCGACAAGCAGCGAGAATCCGAGAGCCACTTGTTTAATTAATTTAGCATTTCTAACCGGCAATACAGCTATAACAACTGCACCGAACAACGGTAGTAATTGCAGAGTGGTCAAGATACTCATAGCGTCACCATCCAAACTGCAGTCACTAGCGCGAGAACACCGAAGACCATAATCAAGGCATAGCTACGGACATATCCATTTTGAATAATTCGTAGTGAGGACGCACAGGTTTGAATTACCCATCCGACCATTCGTACTAGCCCGTCAATAACTTTATTATCAGTTCGCACCAGACCAGAAGTAAGTTTCTGGCCAGGGCGCATGAATACAGCTTCGTTAAATGAATCCTGGTAAAGATCTTTACGCGCAGCTTTAGTAAATGCTGAAACGTTTTCTGGTGCAACAATTGGAACAGTGCGATATTTAAGAACTGCAAATGCAACACCCAAAGCCACTACAGCTAGTGCCATTGCTGAGACAACCATCGGAGGTAAGAACTCTTCAGCATGATGTTCATGATGTTCATTAACAACCGGTTGAAGCCAGTTAACTAAAGCGCTTCCAGAACTAAGTAGGAATCCAGATGCAACTGATCCAACAGCGAGTACTGCCATTGGCGCCCACATTAAGAATGGGGATTCGTGAGGATGGGCATTTTCATCCCAACGCTTTGTTCCGGTAAAAGTTAAAACAATTACGCGAGTCATATAGAAAGCGGTGATTGCAGCACCCAAAAGGGTTGCTCCCCCAAGAAGAATTCCTTCGGTTCCACCAGCGTTAAATGCGGTTTCAATAATCTTATCTTTAGAGTAGAAGCCTGCGAATGGCGGAACTCCAAGGATTGCTAAGTAACCAAGTCCGAATGTTGCAGCAGTAATTGGCATAACTTTGCCAATCGCGCCATAACGTCGCATATTTACTTCGTCATTCATTCCATGCATAACTGAACCAGCACCAAGGAACATGCCAGCTTTGAAGAAACCGTGAGTTAACAGATGCATGATTGCAAATGCATAACCAACTGGACCAAGTCCAGTTGCAAGAATCATGTAACCAATCTGCGACATGGTTGATGCTGCAAGAGCTTTCTTTATATCGTCCTTAGCAGTACCAATAAGTGCTCCGAACAACAAGGTAATTGCTCCGACACAGACAACCATTAGTTGCGCAGTTGGCGAAGCATCAAAAATAAAGTTGGAACGAGTTATCAAATACACGCCAGCTGTAACCATTGTCGCTGCGTGGATAAGCGCTGAAACTGGTGTTGGACCTGCCATTGCATCGCCAAGCCATGATTGCAATGGGAACTGTGCTGATTTACCAGCAGCTGCGAGAAGAAGCATTGCTCCAATTGCAGTTAGTGCACCAGCTGATGCTCCGGATGCGCTCTCTTTTACGCCAGCAAATGTGACCGTTCCAAATTGCGTAAAGGCAATCATGATTGCAAGAGATAGGCCGACGTCACCTACGCGGTTTGCGACGAAAGCTTTCTTCGCTGCAGTTGCATACGCTGGCTTTTGATTCCAGAAACCAATTAATAGGTAAGAGGCAAGTCCAACGCCTTCCCAACCTACGTAAAGATTTAGGTAGGAATCACCTAGAACCAATAAGAGCATTGCTGCAATAAAGAGATTTAGGTAAGCAAAGAAGCGGCGGCGATCATGGTCGTGCGACATATATGCAATTGAATAAATATGAATAAGAGTTCCGACTCCTGAAATCAACAGAACGAAACAGATTGAGAGTTGATCAAGCAAGAGCGAGGCATCAACATGGAAAGAGCCCACAGATATCCACTCAAATATTTTCTGCGTAGCCGCACGTGCTTCGCCGTCGCGACCTTGCATCGCGAAAAACTCGATTAAGCCAATGACAAAAACTGAAGCCGAGATGAGCGTTGCAAAGATATGTCCCCACTTATCGGCGATGCGACCCAGTAGAAGAAGTAAACCTGCGCTAAATAGCGGAAGGGCGATTAGGAAAACTAAATTTGAACTCGTAACCATTAGCGTTTCAACAAACTAGCATCATCAACAGATGCTGATCGACGGGAGCGATAAATCGTGACGATAATCGCTAGGCCAACTACAACTTCGCAAGCCGCGACAACCATCGTGAAGAAGGATGCAACTTGCCCATCTAGATTTCCGTGAACTCTGGAGAAGGTTACAAAAGCTAGGTTTGCTGCATTGAGCATTAACTCAACACACATAAATACAACGATTGCATTTCGGCGGACTACGACACCAATTGCGCCAATGGTAAATAGCAAAGCTGATAGGTAAATGTAATTTGAGATATCCATTTAGTCCTCCTCCACTTCCTTCGCCTCAAGCTCGAATGGTTTTGAAGAGAGCATGTCGCCTCGCGCATCCAAGGTTGCGGATACTGATGTCGGTGCTGGTGAACCATCAGGAAGTAGCGCAGGAACATCTACTGCATTGTGGCGAGCATAAACACCTGAACCAGGTAGCCCTGCTGCTGTTGCAAGAGATGCACCACGGAATCGTGCAATTGATTGATCGCGTTGTGCAGTTCGAGATTTAGTCGACGTGCTGTGCGCTAGAACCATTGCACCAAGTGCAGCTGTGATTAAAAGCGCTGAAATAACTTCAAAGGCCCAGACATATTGTGTGAAAAGCGCTTGGGCAAGTGCTTGAACATTTCCTGCAGAATTTGCATCTTGAAGCCCAACTGTTTCAACACCAAGAGTTGCTCTTGAAATTAGCGAAATTATTAGCCCACCTAATCCGATTGCAGCAACAATCGATGCAGGACGTTGGCCTCGAATATTTTCGACCAATGAGTCCGAACTATCAACGCCAACTAGCATCAGAATAAATAGGAATAACATCATCACTGCGCCGGTATAAACAACTACTTGAACAATTCCAAGGAAAAGCGCATCTTGAGCGATGTAGAAAATTGCCAAAGTAATCATTACCCAAGCAAGTAGAAGTGCTGAGTGAACTGCTTTCTTCACAAATAACATTCCGAGTGCGGCTGCAACTGCAATTGGGGCAAGTATCCAGAACATAACCGCTTCTGGTTGCAGTGTTCTACCTACTTCAAGTGCAAGATTAGCCATTTGAGCCACCTTTAATTTCACCGCGGTAGTAATCAATATGAGTCTTGCCTTCAGCCATCGGATGCGGAGGTTGCAACATTCCTGATTTTAATGGTGCAAGAAGATCTTCTTTTTCAAAGATTAATTTCTTACGTGAATCATCAGCTAATTCATATTCGTTAGTCATTGTTAGAGCGCGAGTTGGGCAAGCTTCGATACACAAGCCGCAGAAAACGCAGCGCAGATAATTTATTTGATAAACCTTGCCATAACGCTCACCAGGTGAGAAACGTGCCTCTTCAGTATTCGATTCGCCTTCAACAAGAATTGCATCTGCTGGGCAGGCCCATGCACAAAGTTCGCAGCCAATGCATTTCTCTAAACCATCTTCATATCGGTTTAATTGATGACGGCCATGGAAACGTTCAGCAGTTGGCTCTTTAACTTCTGGATATTCAACAGTATTAACTTTCTTGAACATCGTAATAAAAGTAACCCAGAAGCCCTGAAGTTGAGCAAAGAAGCTCTTGGCATCCTGGTTTTCAATTGGCGTATTTGCCTTTGATGCAGCAGTTAGACCGAGATCATTAGAACGCGGAGTTAATGGGTTATCCATTTAATTGCTCCGTTCTGTTAATAGTTTCTCTTCCAGGAATTGCTGGAACTGGGAATGATGGGGCGGCAACTTCACCGAGTGCATCTTCATTAACGCGACGCTTCTTTGAAGATTCAATAAGTGTTGAGGCTGCGAGAACTAGAAGGACTACTCCTACGACGAACCCCATAACAACAGATTTTGGTGCGCCTTGTTGCGAAAGAACACGCAACGTTGAAACAATCATGATCCAAACTAATGAGAATGGAATCAATACTTTCCACCCAAATTTCATGAATTGGTCATAACGAAGTCTTGGCAATGTTCCACGTAGCCAGACAAAGATAAAGAAGAAGAAGAGAACTTTCACCAAGAACCAAATAACTGTGAACCAACCACCAAGCCAGCTTTCAGTAAATCCGAGGCCTGGAAGTGCGTGATAACCGCCAAGAAATAGCGTGGTCGCAAGAGCTGAAACTGCAACAATATTTACATATTCAGCCAAGAAGAAGAGCGCAAACTTAAGTGATGAATATTCGGTGTGGAAGCCACCAACAAGTTCACCTTCAGCTTCGGCTAAATCGAAAGGTGCTCGGTTAGTTTCGCCAACCATTGAGATCGCATAAATAACGAATGATGGGAAGAGAGTTACACAGAACCACCATTGATGTTGGGCTGCGACAATATCGGCTGTTGACATAGAACCTGAGTAAATAAATACCGCAACAAGTGAGAGACCCATTGCAACTTCATATGAAATTACTTGTGCACTTGAGCGCAAACCGCCAAGTAGTGGATATGTTGAACCTGAAGACCAGCCAGCAAGAACGATTCCATAAACTCCTACTGAAGCAATTGCCAGAACATAAAGGACTCCGACAGGAATATCAGTTAATTGCATAACTGTTTTATGGCCGAACAAAGTTACTTTTCCAGAGAGTGGAATCACAGCAAATGACATGAAACAAGTTGTTGCGCTGATAATCGGTGCAATAACAAAAACAATTCGGTCGGCAGCTTTAGGAATTAGGTCTTCCTTAAGTGCAAGCTTTACGCCATCTGCAAGGGCCTGAACTAGACCAAAAGGTCCAACGCGGTTAGGTCCAAGGCGCTGTTGCATGCGAGCAACAATTCGACGTTCTCCCCAAACCGACATGAGAGTTGCAAGTACGCAAACTACAAATATTAATAAACCTTTTACGAGTGAGATCCAACCAGGATCATTACCGATTAGTTGTGCAGTGCTCATGCTTTAACCACCGTAACTGGGCCAGTAACAAATCCGAGATTTGCTATTACTTGCGAACCGATTGAATTACGAGGAACCCAAATTGCTTGATCTGACATATCACTAATAGTTACTGGAAGTTTGATTGCACCAAGGTCTGATGAGATTGAAATTTCTTCTCCAGTTTTAACGCCTAATTTTTCAGCACGTGTCGCCGAAATATGTGCGCTAGCTTTTCGTGCAGTTCCTGCAAGGTTCGCTTCACCATCTTGTAGCGTTCCAAGATCTAGCAATAAGCGCCATGATGTAAGGTTTAGTTTTCCTTCTGGGATTGCACTCTTTTCAGTAGCCGCCTTTTCGAATGCGCTAACGCTGCCATCCCAAAGTCCAAGTGCTGCGATTTCACGTGCAGTCGCTGAAACGGTTGGCAGATTAATAGGTGAACCCATTTCATCAGCAATCATTGAAAGAATTCGCACATCACTTCTAGAAAGTGAATCGGCGATTGCTTTGTCGAAAGCGCGAACGCTTCCTTGCCAATCTTGGAATGAACCACTTTTCTCAACTACAGCGGCAACCGGTAGAACTACATCAGCAATTGCAGTTACTGAGCTGTGAGAGATTTCAAGTGAGACAACGAAAGAGTTCAGGAGTTGCGTGAGAGCTTCATTTGAAATATCAAGTGGATCTACCCCACCAATTACTACTGCATCTAAGTTATTTACACTTAGCGCTAGCAAAATTTCAGATGTTGAACGTCCCGGATTTGAAGGAAGTGAATCAACTGACCATGCCGCGGCAACATCTACTCGAGCACTTGGTTCTGAAACTGGACGACCGCCCGGCAGAAGTGTCGCGATCGCACCTGAACTTAGCGCGCCACGTTCACCAGCACGACGAGGAATCCAAGCTAATTTTGCGCCAGACTTTTCAGCAAGAGCAAGTGCTGAGGAAAGTGCGCCAGATTTTTCTGCTAACCGCTCTCCTACCAAAATCACGCTCTTTGCTGTTAACCCAGAAATTGTTGAAATCTCAGTGACAAGTTCTGCATTTAATTTTTGGGATCCTCGACTTGCAAATGGCGCATCGCTGATAACTGCAAGCGCGCGCTTTCTAACTTGCTTATAGATACGTAAGAAAACAATTGGTGATTCTTCTTCTGGTTCAAAGCCAAGTAGAACTACTTTGTCAGCTTTATCAATATCTTTATAAGTTGTTTTTAACCCAAGAGCAACACTTGTTAAGAATGAACTCTCTTCATCGCTATGAGGACGTGAGCGGAAATCGATGTCATTTGTTCCGAGTGCAACTCGAGCAAATTTACTGTAACCATATGCATCTTCAACGGTTGCGCGGCCGCCAACAAGAACACCAGCTCGTTTGCCCTTTAGCCCCGATGCCGCAAAAGCGATTGCTTCTGGCCATGAAGCTTCGTGCAATTCACCATCCTCGCCGCGAATCATTGGTGAGGTAACACGTTCTCTACTTGTTAAATATTTAAATGCCCAACGACCCTTATCGCAATTCCACTCTTCGTTTACTGAAGAATCGTCACCGGCGAGACGACGTAAAGTTTTTCCGCGACGAATATCAGTTCGCATTGCACAACCAGATGCACAATGTTCACAGGCAGAATCAACAGAAACTAAATCGAATGGGCGTGCACGGAAGCGATATGAGGCACCAGTTAAAGCACCAACGGGACAAATTTGAACAGTATTTCCTGAGTAATAAGACTCAAATGGATCTTCTGCATAAATTCCAACTTGTTGTAGTGCGCCACGTTCATTGAGGGTAATGAATGGGTCACCAGCAATTTGTTCAGAGAAACGTGTGCAACGTGCGCAAAGAACACAACGTTCACGATCGAGCAACACTTGTGTCGAAATTGGAACTGGCTTTTCAAATGTGCGCTTCACGCCTTCATAACGTGAATCTGGACGACCATTGCTCATAGCTTGATTTTGAAGAGGACATTCCCCGCCTTTGTCGCAGACTGGACAATCAAGTGGGTGGTTAATAAGAAGGAACTCCATAATTCCAGCCTGTGCTTTCTCTGCAACAGGTGAAGTTAATTGAGTCTTAACAATCATGTTGTTCTCAACTGGAATTGTGCAAGATGCTTGTGGCTTTGGAAATGCCCGGCCATTAATTTCAATATCAACTAAGCATTGACGACAAGCTCCGGCTGGATCCAAAAGTGGGTGATCACAGAATCTTGGAATTTGAATTCCAAGTTTTTCGGCTGCGCGAATTACAAGAGTTCCTTTTGGAACGCTAACTTCAAAGCCATCAATTACAACAGTAATCATTTCAACTGGTGCTTGAGTTTCTAAAAGAGCTTGCTCTGGAACCATTTAAGCACCTACTGTCTTGAATACAGTTGAAGCAACTGGATCGAATGGGCAACCACCATTGCGTTGGTGCTCTAGGTATTCATCACGGAAATATTTAAGTGATGACATAATTGGTGCAACTGCGCCATCAGCAAGCGCGCAGAAAGAACGTCCTGCAATGTTGTCGCAGAGATCAAGAAGTTTTGTTAGATCTGCTTCAGTTCCTTTGCCATCTTCTAAATCATGAAGCATTTGCACAAGCCACCAAGTTCCTTCACGGCAAGGTGTGCACTTTCCACATGATTCATGTTTATAGAACTCGCTCCAGCGAAGTGCTGCTCGAACAACACATGTGGTTTCATCAAAAATCTGTAACGCCTTTGTGCCAAGCATTGAGCCAGCAGCAGAAACGCCTTCATAATCCAGAGGAATATCTAAATGTTCATCGGTAAACATCGGCGTAGAAGATCCACCAGGTGTCCAGAATTTAAGTTTGTGACCGGTACGTACGCCACCTGCTAGTTCTAATAATTCGCGCAAGGTAATTCCGAGTGGCGCTTCAAATTGTCCTGGATTATTTACATGGCCAGATAGTGAGTAGAGCGTAAAGCCTTTGCTCTTCTCAGTTCCCATCGCTTGGAACCATTCAATTCCATTATTAATAATTGATGGAACAGAAGCTACTGATTCAACATTGTTTACAACTGTTGGCTTGGCATACAAACCTGCGATAGCTGGGAATGGTGGACGAAGTCTTGGTTGTCCTCTAAAACCTTCAAGTGAATCTAGTAGCGCGGTTTCTTCGCCGCAAATATAGGCACCAGCACCAGCATGAAGTGTTAATTCCAGATCAAAACCTTTGCCGCCAATATTCTTTCCAAGCAAACCAGCTTTGTAAGCATCTTCAATTGCTTGTTGAACTCGACGGAAAACGTGGACTACTTCACCGCGAAGATAAATAAATGCATGGTTTGCCCGAATTGCATATGAACCAATAATTATTCCTTCAATAAGAACATGTGGATTTGCAAGAAGCAGTGGCATGTCTTTGCAAGTGCCTGGCTCTGATTCGTCAGCATTAACTACCAAATAGTGATCTTTGTTATCACCTTGAGGGATAAAACCCCACTTGCTACCAGTTGGGAAACCAGCGCCACCGCGACCACGAAGGCCAGAATCTTTAATCATTTGTATAACTGCATCTGGTTCCATTGCTAAAGCTTTGGTAACAGCTTTATAACCACCATTGCGCTTATAACCTTCAATTGTGAATGAATCTTTCTCATCCCAGTTTGCAGAAAGAACTGGAGTTAGTTTGCTAGCTGGTGTCATCTACTTCTCACCTTTCGCAATCTTCAAGCCAAGAAGTGAAGGGCCTCCCGCAGAGACTCCTTCATTCGCAAGACCATCGCTTAACCCAGCTAGGACCTCGGAGTTTTGCTTCCAAGTACGAAGTTTCTTTGGACCACGAGTAGGTGCTGGTGGATTACCAGCTCGTGCTGCATCTACTAAATCTTTAACACTTTGTGGAGTCTGGTTATCGTAAAACTCCCAGTTCACCATAACTACAGGCGCATAATCGCAAGCAGCGTTACATTCAATTCTTTCAATTGAAACTTTTCCATCTTTAGTAGTTTCATGATTTTCAATTCCAAGATGATCTGTTAACGAATCATAAATTGCATCGCCGCCCATAACTGCGCAAAGTGTATTAACGCAGACTCCTACGTGATATTCACCAGCAGGTTCGGTGCGATATTGAGTGTAGAAAGAAGACACTGCGGTTACTTCTGCAGTAGCTATATCCAATTTCTTAGAAATTGTTTCAATACCTCGAGGTGTTATGTAGCCATCTATTGCTTGCACATAATGAAGTAGTGGCATCACTGCAGAACGAGAACGTGGATATCTAGCAATGATTGAATCCATAATCTTTAATTGATCAGCGGTAAATTCCATTAGCGATCAACCCCTCCCATAACTGGATCGATTGATGCGACAGCACCGATTACATCCGCAATCATTCCGCCTTCCGCCATTGCAGATGTTGCTTGCAAATTATTGAAAGATGGTTCACGGAAGTGAACTCGATAAGGTCTAGTTCCACCATCGGAAACTAGATGAACTCCAGTTTCACCACGTGGTGATTCAACTGCGGCATATGCCTGTCCAGTAGGCACGCGGAAACCTTCAGTTACAAGCTTAAAGTGATGAATTAAAGACTCCATTGAAGTTCCCATGATTTCGCGAATGTGGTCGAGTGAATTACCCATTCCATCGCTTCCTACAGAAAGTTGTGATGGCCAAGCAATTTTCTTATCAGCAACCATTACTGGCTGGCCTTCAGATTTTTCCAACTTGTCACATGCTTGTTCAATAATACGAAGTGATTGTTCAAGTTCTTGCATACGAATTAAGAAGCGACCATAAACATCACATGTATCAGTTGTGATTACATCGAATTCATAATCTTCATATCCGCAATATGGTTCCGTCTTGCGCAAATCCCATGGCATGCCGGTTGATCTAAGAACTGGGCCAGTTATTCCAAGAGTTGTGCAGCCAGCAAGATCTAAATAACCAATGCCTTGTGTGCGCTTCATCCATATTGTGTTACCGACCAAGAGTTTTTCATTGTCTTTAAAGTTGTGACGTAATTCTTTTACAGTTTCACGAATCTTTGCCACTGCGCCTTTTGGAAGATCTTGCGCAACTCCGCCAGGGCGAACATATGCCATGTTCATGCGAAGGCCAGAGATCATTTCAAAAACATCCAAGACTTTTTCACGTTCACGGAAAGCAAAGATCATTGGTGAAAGTGCGCCAAGTTCAAGGGCTCCGGTGCCAAGTGCAACCATGTGTGAAGAAATTCGGTTTAGCTCCATCATCAAAACACGTATTTGGCTTGCACGTTCTGGAATGTCATTCGTTATTCCGAGTAGCTTCTCAAGAGATAGGCAATATGCAGTCTCATTAAAGATAGGAGCTAGGTAATCCATTCGAGTTACAAATGTGACCCCTTGAGTCCATGTGCGATATTCCGCATTCTTTTCAATACCTGTATGCAAATACCCAATGCCAGCACGAGCTTCGGTAATCGTTTCGCCTTCAAGTTCAAGTACTAAGCGAAGAACTCCGTGAGTAGATGGATGTTGTGGCCCCATGTTTACAACAACGCGCTCTTCTTTAGTCTGACCAATTTCGGTTACTAATGAATCCCAGTCGCCACCGGTTACAGAATAAACACGACCTTCAGTCGTCTCTGTCGCTGATGCGTATGAATCGTGAGTTGTCATCGATATGACCTACGTTCTGACGGCGCAGGAACAGTTGCACCCTTATATTCAATTGGAATTCCACCAAGTGGATAATCTTTTCGTTGCGGATGTCCTGGCCAATCATCTGGCATAAGAATTCTTGTTAAACCTGGGTGGCCATCAAAAATAATTCCAAACATGTCCCAAGTTTCACGTTCGTGCCAATTGTTACCAGCCCAAACTTCTACAAGTGAAGGAAGGTGTGGATCAGAATCAGGAACGCTTACCTCTAATCGAATACGGCGATTATGCGTCATTGAAAGCAATGGATAGACGGCATGAAGTTCACGATTCTTATCTTCTGGATAGTGAACACCGCTTACACCAAGACAAACTTCAAAGCGAAGTGATTGAGTGTCGCGTAGTTTCATAGCAGTATCAAATAATTTTTCGCGCTTTACATGAAGTGTTAATTCACCGCGATCAATAACTACTTTCTCAATTGCGCTGTTAAATTCTGGGTAAGCTCGTTCTAATTCGTCTGCAACTTCATCAAAATAACTTCCGTAAGGACGCTCACTTGATCCCACGTTTGCAGCACTGCGAACTAAGCCTCCGAAACCAGAGGTATCGCCAGATCCACTGGCACCAAACATCCCGTTGTTTTCGCTCATGCTAGAAGGCCTTTTAATTCATGTGTTGGCTTAGCAGCTAGTGCCGCAGCTTCAACTTCACGAATTACTTGCTCACGATTTACACCAAGTTTTTCGCTTCCAATATGTTCATGTAATTTCAAAATTGCATCCATCAACATTTCTGGACGTGGTGGACATCCTGGAAGATAAATATCTACTGGAACAACGTGATCAACACCTTGAACAATTGCATAGTTGTTAAACATTCCGCCTGAAGATGCGCATGCACCCATCGCAATTACCCATTTAGGTGCTGCCATTTGATCATAAATCTGGCGAAGAACTGGAGCCATCTTGTTTGATACACGACCAGCAACAATCATTAAATCTGCTTGACGTGGTGATGCTCGGAAAACTTCCATACCAAAACGTGCTGCGTCATATCGACCGCCACCGAATGCCATCATTTCAATCGCACAACAAGCTAAACCAAAGGTCGCTGGCCAAAGTGAATTCTTACGCATATAACCAGCAAGTTTTTCAACACTTGTTAGCGCAAATCCTGCCGGTAACTTCTCTTCTAGACCCATGGTTTTAATCCCATTCCAATCCGCCGCGGCGCCAGACATAGGCATATGCAACAAAAACTGTTCCGATAAAGATCGCCATTTCAACAAGTCCAAATAATCCGAGTTTGTCGAAGGTGACTGCCCATGGATATAAGAAAACAATTTCAATATCAAAAACAATAAATAACATTGCAGTTAAGAAGTATTTAACTGGGAAACGTCCGCCACCTGCTGCTTGCGGTGAAGGTTGGATACCGCATTCGTATGCTTCAACTTTTGCTCTGTTGTATCGCTTTGGTCCAGTGATTGCTGCTGCAACAACTGAGAATGCTCCGAAGCCAAAGCCAATTGCGCCAATTACCAGTATCGGTACGTATGGGTTCACGGTCAGAGAGTCTACGGGTTTAGGCGTTATAGGTCACAATTTAGAATTGTGAAATCCATCGAGTTGTAGGACATGTGGCATCAATCACGGCTTGAAACCCGTATGAATAGCCACAATTCCAAAGGTTAAATTCTTCCATTGGACGCTTTGGAATCCAGCCTCGGACATTAGTAGGGCTAGCCCTGATTGATTTGGCCAGGCCAAAATTGATTCGGCTAAATATACATAGGCATCAGGATTGGACGATACCTTCCTTGCAATTGGTGGAAGTGCTCGCATCAGATAACGCATGTAAATAGTGCGGAAAATTTTATTTGTTGGCTGTGAAAATTCAACAACAACCATCCGGCCACCTGGTTTTAAAACTCGCAATGATTCACGAAGTGCTTTCACTGTGTCAGATGTATTTCGTAAACCAAATGAGATTGTTGTTACATCAAATTCATTATCTTTAAAGGAGAGTGCGAGCGCATCACCTTGAGTAAAAGCTAAATCTGGATGTCGCTTTCGTCCGGCCTCCAACATTCCCTTTGAAAAATCTAGGGGAATAACTTCTGCGCCAGCATCTGCAAGTGGTCGGCTCGAGGATCCGGTTCCGGCTGCGATATCTAAAATTCGCATTCCAGGTTTTGGTGCAATTATTGAAGTAGCAACCTTGCGCCAAGCTTTCGTTCTTCCCAGGCTGAGCAAGTCATTTAGCAAGTCATAGCGACGGGCAACCCCATCGAACATTGCGGAAACCTCTTCGGGCTCTTTGCCTAGATCTGCTCTACTCACGCGTATATTCTCGCGGTAGTAGGCTCTGACCACAAATTAAAGGCCCAGCGAAAGCAATGGAATAGAGGTTGATTAAATGGTTTCAATGACACAAGTTAATTCCCTGAAGTCAGCGGTAATTTCTCGCTCAACAGCGGTTACTCAAGTATCACTGATTCTAAGTGGAACCATTTTCTTGGCTGTTATGGCCCAGATTTCATTTCCAATTCCTGGTTCTCCAGTCCCATTTACAGGGCAAACACTTGGAGTTCTACTTCTTGGAACTGCTTATGGTGCAAGCCTTGGGTTTAGCACCGTCGCTTTCTACCTATTAATGGGGATAGCCGGAGCGCCAATATTCGCTTCTGGCTCACACGGTATTGAAAAAATTGCTGGCGCTACTGGCGGATATTTAATTGGCATGTTGCTCGCATCTTTAGTCCTAGGTGCACTTGCAGGTCGCAAGTGGGATCAAAAAATCAAAACAGTCATTCCAACAATGTTTATAGGTAATTTAATTATCTTCGCAAGTGGCTTAATTTGGTTGCATCAATATTCTGGCCAGAGCTGGAGTTGGACTGTTGATAAAGGTTTAACACCTTTCATTCTTGCTGAGTTTATAAAAATTGCAATTGCTAGTACTGCCCTTCCTGCAGTCTGGCGTTTAGTCGCAAAACGTTAAAGATAATTAAAAATAACAAGTGCCTACAAATATCACCACCGAAATTCTCGGTGACCATCCTCCGCTAGATCTGATTGCTACAGATTTGGATCTGACCACATCTTGGATTCGTGGCGGCGAAGGTTTGATTGGTTTTGGTGAATGGAAGAGCACAAGTGTTAAAGGTAAGAATAGATTTGCCGATGCCAGAAAATGGTGGCACGAACAATTAGCAACCTTAAAGATTCAAAATAATGTTCATGGAAGCGGAACCGGCCCAATCCTTTTCACCTCTTTTGCTTTTGATCCTTCAGAAGAATCTAAGCTCGTGATTCCAAAAATTGTTATTGGCGAAAAGGGCGGAAAATCTTGGATTACTTGGATCGGTGGCGATACCCAACCATCTATTACGCAATACCTTCAAAAAATGCAGACTGGAGATATCGAGTTTGGTCCTGGGGCGCTCACTGATGATGAGTGGAAAAACCGCGTCGCTAGCGCCGTAACGAAGATTAAGAATGGAGATCTTGAAAAAGTTGTTCTGGCCCGTGATCTCATCGCAAGAAATTCCCAAGCAATAGAACCCCGCAATTTGATTGCATTTCTGGCCAAGAATTACCCATCTACTTGGGTCTTCTTAGTTTCAAACTTAATTGGCGCTACACCAGAACTCTTAGTCCGCCTTAATAAATCTCTAGTAACTTCGCGAATATTGGCGGGAACAATTCGTAAATCTGGCGATGAAGCTAGAGATCTTGGGCTTGCAGCATCACTTGCTAAATCATCAAAAGATTTAGAGGAGCATGAGTACGCAGTTCGATCTGTCGCTGATGCACTTTCTCCTTATTGTTCTTCAACAAACGTTCCAGAATCGCCATTTGTACTTCACCTAGCCAATGTCATGCACCTTGCAACCGATGTGACTGGTGTTTTAAATGATTCTGCAATTCCGATAGATATCTTTGCGTTGATCGCTTCGCTTCACCCATCAGCTGCAGTTTGTGGAACCCCAACCCAGATTGCGAATTCAATAATTAATGACTTGGAAGATATGAATCGTGGCCGTTATGCCGGGCCAGTCGGATGGATTGATGCACGAGGTGATGGCGAAATTGGAATTGCTCTTAGAACTGGCGAGCTCTCTGAAGACTTAAAATCTATGCGAATATTTAGTGGTTGTGGAATTGTTGCAGGATCAAATCCACAAGATGAGCTAGCGGAAAGTCAAGCTAAGTTAAGTCCAATGCGCACCGCTTTAGAAACACGAGAATAAGTATCCGCTAAGGTCGATGCCATTGTTTCGCGATTTGGAACTTCTACAATTACAAATTGTAAGCCGGGTTTGTTATGAGAAATAGCTAGGTTTATATCTGCGGAAGTCTTAACTTTCGTTACTTCGATTCCAAAAGCTGAAATTAGTTTAGTTAAGTCTTGATTTTGTGGTGTACCAAATATTTCATCGAATCCAGAAACACCTGCTTGTGGCAGAGTCGAGAAAATACCCCCGCCATTATTATCGATAACAAATATTGTTAGATTTGAATTTGGTGGATTAAGTAGCGCTGTTAGATCATGTAAGAA
The DNA here is from genome assembly GCA_009702205.1 of Actinomycetota bacterium. Taxonomy (GTDB): domain Bacteria; phylum Actinomycetota; class Actinomycetes; order Nanopelagicales; family Nanopelagicaceae; genus AAA044-D11. Next base: position 25,741 of record WLIM01000003.1, read on the forward strand.
AGTTAAATCACCAATAATTGCAAAGGACCGCTCAAAGCTATTTGAAATTCCGAATACGGTAGATAAATTTCCATCAATTCCCGCAAGTCCTCGATTAGCGAAGGTTGTAAGACCACTTCGAGGTTTTGCAAAGGCTTCGATATCTCTAATAGGTCTCGATGATCCAACAAATAGGGCTGATTCATTAGGAAGAGAATTAGTAATTGTGCGAAGAGCGCTCTGTTCAGACCAACGCTCATCCTGTGTTATTTCAATGGAGGCAAGTCGAGAGATTTCTCGCCAATCACTTATCCATGTTTGATTTAGAACATCTACTTCTAACTTAGGTAATTCGAAGAATACTTGAGTAGCTGTGCGTTTAGTGTCAATAGTTGAAATTCGCGGATCAACAACATAACTCTTCGTGATACTTGAAACGTAACTATTTATGCTCCTTGAAAGAGTTGTTCGGCCAATGACAATTGCGAAATCAGCCTTTAGGTAGCCACGAATACTTTCATCGTTTAAAAATACGCTGGCGTGAGCGATTGCATCTGGAAATATAAGTGGATCCTCGGCAATAACTGGAAGGCCCGATCTAACTGCGAAATCTTTGACTTCCGCACTTGAAAAAGTTCCAAGATCGTGGCCTATTACCAAAACTCCATTGCCTGATACGACTAGAGATTTAGGGTTGAGTTTCTCGGCAATCCCTTGAGAAATCTTTAGACCAGATAGCCAATCATTGTTATCTTTTGGCAAAAGTGGTTCGTCGAATTGAATATTTAAGTGAACTGGCCCGCTTCCAAGTTCGAACTTACTTCCTGAAACTAAATCGAAAGAAGTTATACTTGGGAAAATTCCAACTTGATCGGTTGTTTGATTGGCACCTGTTTTGCGCAACCGCTCTGGTCGATCTGCGGTAATTGCTATCAACTTATTATTTGCATGAAGCGCTTCAAGTAATGCGGGATGAAAATTTGCTGCTGCTGTTCCGCTTGTGCAGATAACTGCAACCCCTTGATTGGTCGCTTTTGAAATACCAAGGGCATAAAAGGCAGCTCCGCGTTCATCAAGCTTTACATGTAGCTCAATAACACCTTTGCTCTTAGCCTCGTACAACGCAATTGAGAGCGGAGCGTTACGAGACCCGGGAGAAATAACAAAATCACTAACTCCGGCTTCGATTAACCTGCGAATTATCTGGCGTGCTAAATCAGTTGCGCTGCTCACTTAGCCACCTTTCGCCAAATCCGTTATTCCAAATAGTTTCTATTCGTTCTTGCCACCAAATTCTACGTTCTTTCGGCGCTGAATATTTCTCAAGAAGTTCTTGGGCGGGCAGTGGACGAGTCACTTTTATAGTGCCAGCAGATATTTCAAGCCCAGTTTTGATTACATCACTTTCGAGTAAAGAAAGCGTAGCTAGTCCACAATCAAAATTTAATTCGGGAAGGCTGGCAGCTAAAGCTAAGCCATGTGAAATTCCTACTCCTGTATCAAGCGCACTAGAAATAACTACCGGTAGCCCAATTTTGTTTATTAATTTCTTGGCTCGCGTCGCCCCACCTGACGGTGCCCATTTAATAATTGCAACGTCAGCAAATTCTGATACGTCATCAAATCCACTATCGAGCGCCATCCGAATTGATTCATCAATTGCAATTTTCATTGGAACTTCACGTTTTAATTTTTTTAGATCAGAAATATCAAGAGTTGGCTGTTCAATATATTCGAAGATATTTCCAAATCGCAAGTTAAAGTTATAAAGATTCAGTAGAGCTTCTTCTAAGTTCCAGCCACCATTTACATCGAGTCGGACTTTAAAATCAGGATTGAAATCCAGTGCAGCTTCAACTAATTCACTATCTTCAATAAAGTCATTAACTTTTATCTTTACAGTCTTTGCTCCAGGAAATCTTGAGAGTATTTCATTTACTCGAGAAATTTCGACACGTGGCAATGTTGCATTAATAGCTATTTCACTTCTAACTAAATCATCCCAAGGTTTATATGCGCCTTCTAGCGCTGCGCCTAGCCAAGGCTCACTGGCCTTTTCGCCATACTCAAGGAATGGTGAAAATTCGCTCCACCCAGCGGGGCCCTGAAAAAGTGCAGCTTCGCGAAGGTTTATCCCTCTAAAACTTGTGCGAGTAGGAATGGCAACAACAGTTAGATCTCTAAAGACCTCCGCCAATTGCCACATAACTAATTAAGGGCGCTTTGGGAACTTGTCGAAATTTGGTTCACGATTTTCTTTAAATGCATCGCGACCTTCTTGACCTTCTTCAGTCATATAGAAAAGAAGAGTCGCATCACCTGCAAGTTGTTGGACTCCTGCAAGTCCATCATCGGCTGCATTTAATCCAGCTTTTAATAGCCGAAGTGCCATTGGTGAATGTCTAAGCATTTCGCGACACCATGAAACTGTTTCTGCTTCAAGTTCTGAAACCGGAACTACTGTGTTTACAAGCCCCATTTCAAGTGCTTCGGTTGCATCATATTGGCGACACAAGAACCAAATTTCACGCGCTTTCTTCTGACCAATATGTGCAGCTAATAATCCAGCACCATATCCGCCATCAAATGATCCGACCATTGGTCCAGTTTGACCAAACTTTGCATTGTCAGCAGCGATTGTTAAATCACAAACAACATGCAAGACATGACCACCGCCAACCGCCCAACCTGCAACCATTGCAACAACAGGTTTTGGAAGTCTGCGAATTTGAATTTGTAAATCTAGAACATTCAAGCGCCCGATGCCCTTTTTAGCTAACGGATCATTTCCTAAGTAGCCATCATCTCCGCGAACATTTATATCCCCACCTGAACAAAAAGCTTCGCTTCCGGCGCCAGTAAATATAATTACGCCAACAGAGTCATCATCACGTGCAAGTGAGAATGCTTCTTGTAATTCAAAGAGAGTTTGCGGGCGGAATGCATTTCTTACTTCTGGCCTATTAATTGTTATCTTCGCCATGCCCTCAGCGGTTTGATAAGTAATGTCTGAAAAGGCTTCGCCTCCGGTGCCGGTATTCCACTTGGGAATAACTCGACTACCTGGCTCGCGCTTAAAAGGTTTGCTCACATTTCCTCCTACAAAATATATGGATAGCCTACGGGTGTCATGAAAACTTCGGTAATTGATATTGGGCTCCAGTGGTCAAACCCACAGCTGGTGCAAGCGCTTTCTGCTGCTTTCGCCCAATCCCAGCCAGAACTAGCCCCAACTTTTATTGTGAGCACCACTGGATCGACAGGAGTTGTAAAGCGGGTTGAATTATCAACATCTGCGATTTCGCAATCAGCGCGCTTAGCTAATTTGGCGCTTAACGCAGCGCCTGGAGATATTTGGTCGCTTCTACTTCCTACAAATCATATTGCTGGTTTAAATGTTTTGGCACGTTCAGTTCTATTAAACGCTGATGTAGTTGGAATAGATCAGCACGCCGATTTTTCCGCGATTGTTCCAACACAATTGCATAGCGCTCTAAATGGCAATGATCAACTTCTTAACCATCTCAAAAATTGTAAGGCGGTTTTAGTTGGCGGTGCTGCCCTCTCCAATCAACTTCTAAATAGCGCATTAGAAAATGACATAAGAGTTGTAACAACTTATGGAATGACTGAAACCTGTGGTGGCTGCATCTATGACAACGTTCCGCTTGCGGGTGTAAATATTGAAATAAATCCAGATGGAATTATTAAAATTAGTGGACCAACTTTGGCGCATGGTTATGAAGATAATGATGAACTTTGGCGAAAGAGCTTTAAAGATGGCTGGTTTTTGACGAATGATATCGGTGAGATTAAAGATGGAAAATTATTTGTAATAGGCCGGGCAGATGATGTAATTATTTCTGGTGGTGAAAATGTGTCGCTTAACTCAATTGAATCTCAATTATCTGATTCCTTTCCAAATATTAATTTCCTTGCTACTTCTATTCCTGATGAAAAATGGGGTGAAAAGCTCTGTCTGATTTCAGATAAGCCTGTTGATCACGATGAAATATCAGAACTGCTTCTTGCAAAATTAGGTAAAGCTTCGGTTCCCAAAGAGTTCATAGTTTTAAGTGAGATTCCTCAAATTGGAATCGGTAAGCCCGACCGTGTCAAAGCAGCTGCATTATTCATTGATAAGCAAAGATAACGCAGTGAACATTTGGATTGCTGGTGCTAGACCGCGCACACTTCCGGCCGCAATAGCCCCAGTTCTTATTGGAACTTCACTTATAAAGTCCGATGGCATAGCAATCAATTGGGTTAGCGCCGCTCTCGCCTTAGCAGTCGGACTTCTGCTTCAAATTGCGGTTAATTATTCAAATGATTATTCAGATGGAATTCGAGGAACCGATGAGGTTCGAGTTGGCCCAATTCGCTTAGTTGCTTCTGGCTTAGCAACAGCAAGCCAAGTTAAACGTGCTGCGATACTTTCATATTCGTCTGCAGCAATCTGCGGCTTGATTCTTGCAATTAGAACTTCTCCGTTTTTAATACTTGTTGGTGCAATTGCAATTATTGCTGGCTGGAAATATACAGGCGGGAAGAATCCATATGGCTATCGTGGTTTTGGTGAAATCTCAGTCTTCATATTCTTTGGCCTAGTTGCAACAATGGGATCGTATTTTGCCCAGTCTCAAAGACTCACTTGGCAATCGCTATTACTTGCGATTCCAATGGGCGCTCTCTCCTGCACAATTTTGGGATTAAATAATCTTCGAGACCGTCCAAAAGATGAATTAGTTGGCAAAAAAACCTTAGCCGTAAGACTTGGTGACGGAAGAGCTCGTCTGGCATTGATTACATTGCTGATTATCGCTTTGACGGCCTCACTTGCTGTTGTTGCGATTACACCGTGGGCACTTCTTGTTCTATTGACTCTTCCTCTGCAATTCATCTTGATTAAAGGAATCTCGCAAGGAACTTCTGGATCTGGGCTTATTCCACTTCTTGGAAAAGCTGGCGAACTCCAATTACTAACATCACTGTTGATAACTCTCGCGCTTTTGCTAACAAAGGCTTAAACTCTCACCATGCGCCTCTGGTTCACAATTCTTGTTCTTGCTTTCTCGTTCTATGCCTTCTTCGATTGTGCACGAACTGCCCAAGAAGAAGTTAGAAGATTTCCTAAGTGGGCATGGCTTCTTTTAATCTTTTTATTCTCATCACTTGGCGCGATCTCTTGGTTTGTATTTGGAAAACCAAAGCGAAATCCAGGCACAGGTCGTGGTGGCCGCGGAAGAATTATTCCGCCAGATGATGACCCGGATTTCTTACGTAAGCTTTAAGCCTTCGTTATTTAATTTAAATTACAGACCACTGTAAGTGTGGCGCCCAGTTCCCCAGACATTTACATAAACGTAATTAAATAAGAAGGTAGAACCTGCGAATAAACATAGCCAGGCAGCTTTACGTCCGCGCCAGCCAATCGTTACCCGCGCATGTAGATAAGCCGCATATGCAACCCAAGTAATAAATGCCCACGTCTCTTTTGGATCCCAACCCCAGTAACGCCCCCACGCAGATTCAGCCCAGATTGCACCGGCGATAACTGCAAAGGTCCAAAGTGGAAATACGAAAGCAACTAGACGATATGTAAGTTGATCTAAAACATCTAGTGCAGGCAACTTCAACGCCCAAGTTGGTCGTCCACCCTTTGACTCGTACCTATCTAGAATTAAATAAGTCGCTGCGATGCAGTTCGCAAGTAAAAATACGCCGCCAGAAATAATCGCTGCTGATACATGGATGGCAAGCCAAGTTGATTTAAGGGCCGGAACAAGGGGCGCACTTGGGCGATAGAGAATAGTTATTGCAGTTCCAAGTGTTAGCAGAACAGCAATTGCAACTGGAAGGCCAAGCCATCGAATTTTATATTTCCAAAGTGCAAAAATATATGCACCAGTAAATGCTAAGGCGCCAGTAATTGAGAATTCATACATATTCCCCCATGGCACACGGTGAGCCGAAATTCCACGAAGGATTACACCAGAGAATAAGAA
>WLIM01000030.1 GCA_009702205.1 Actinomycetota bacterium
ATTATGGGGATCGTATTGCAGTTGGACTAGATGTTCGTGGACACACTCTGGCAACTCGCGGTTGGACCGAATCGGGTGGCGATCTATTCGAAATGATTTCGGAGTTAGATGAAGCAGGATGCTCGCGTTACATAGTCACTGATGTTGCTAAAGATGGAACTTTGACTGGGCCTAATTTAAATCTATTGCGTGAAGTGTGCGCGGCCACAAAAGCGCCAGTTGTAGCAAGCGGAGGCATCTCGGTTCTACGAGATTTAATTGAATTGCGAGAGCTAACATCGATTGGCGTTGAGGGCGCAATCGTTGGTAAGGCTATTTATTCTGGTTCATTTACTGTTGCACAAGCGCTAGAGGTTGCAGGCTAATGACTCTTGCTAAGCGAATAATCCCTTGCCTAGATGTTGCAGGCGGCCGAGTTGTAAAAGGCGTAAATTTTAAAGATTTAGTTGATGCTGGCGACCCAGTAGAACTCGCGAAAAAATACGGCGCCGAAGGTGCTGATGAATTAACATTTTTAGATATTTCAGCAAGTGTCGAAGCTCGAGCAACAACACTTGATATTGTGCGAAAGACTGCTGAACAAGTCTTTATTCCATTGACTGTTGGTGGTGGAATTCGAAGCGCAGAGAATGTGAATGAACTACTGCGCGCAGGTGCGGATAAAGTTTCAATTAATACTGCTGCAATATCAAGACCCCAGTTGATAAATGAAATTTCAGATCGGTTTGGTAATCAAGTATTAGTTCTTTCTGTTGACGCTAGACGCGCAAATACAAAATCTGGCTTCGAAGTCACAACTCATGGTGGCCGGGAAAGTGCAGGAATTGATGCCCTAGCCTGGGTTGAAGAAGGAATTTCTCGAGGCGTTGGTGAAATTTTGCTGAATTCAATGGATGCGGATGGCACGAAATCTGGCTTCGATCTGGAGATGCTCCGTGCCGTGCGGGCAATTTCTAGCGTTCCAGTTATAGCAAGTGGTGGCGCAGGAAAGGTCTCAGATTTTGCGCAGGCTGTTTCTGCTGGTGCAGATGCGGTATTGGCCGCGAGTGTTTTTCACTTTGGTGAAATCACAATTTCCGAAGTCAAGAAAGATTTGGCAAAAGCGGGTTTCCCGATTCGCCGTTGATGACAAATAAGGGAGAATAGGGCCGTGCCTAAGATTCCAGAAGAGATTGCAAACCGGTTAGCGACCGGTGAATTAATTGCTGCCATAGCGCAGGATGTAGTTTCTAAAGAAGTTTTGATGATGGCCTGGATGAATAGCCAGGCGCTAGAAACAACGCTTAAATCAAAACGTGCTACATATTGGAGCCGAAGCAGAAATAGCCTCTGGATAAAAGGTGAAACTTCAGGCCATTTCCAAGAAGTAAAAAGAATTTCCTACGACTGTGATGGTGATGCAATATTGCTCGAGGTAATTCAAACTGGAGCAGCCTGTCACACGGGTGAACGAACTTGTTTCCATAGCGAAATTGTTGGCTAATGGTTGAAATAATTATTCTCGTTTCGGCTGCGCTATTGGTTGGGTTAATTATTTTCCGGCTTTCAAAGCGTGGGATTTCTAAGAAGTACGATCGCAAACCTGCAAATCCATGGAGCGCGCTAAACGAGGGGATAGACCCATCACTATGAAAAGCCTTGCTAAATTCCAGCCATGGATCACCTTTGCACTTCGCTTGATTTTTGGTGGCGTTCTTTTAGTTGCAGGTGCCATCAAAGTTACCGACCCATATGGATCTGCTACCTCGGTTCGCGCATATCAAATGCTTCCGGTTCATCTTGCAAACTTTTTAGGGTTCGTACTTCCTTTTGCTGAAATCGGTCTGGGAATTTTCTTAATAGTAGGAATCTGGGTTCGATTCATGGCAGTTGCATCTTCAATTTTGATGATCGCCTTTGTGATCGCGATTTCGCAGGCATGGGTTCGGGGGATCTCCCTGGATTGTGGCTGCTTTGGCAAGGGCGGATTAATTGATTCAGGCGAACTGCCAGTCTGGAATTACACGATTGAAATCGGACGGGATATTCTTCTCGCACTAACTGGGGCATACATGTTCCGCAATCCAAACGGAAAATTTGGTTTAGATAAATCAGATAACTCGAGTAGTCAAGTAACGGGAGAATTTAATGGCTAATAGCAACAAAGGCGATAAAGGATTACGTGCAATCGTCATTGGAATGATCGTATTTGTTCTGGCCGTTACTGGCTTCTTTATCTATTTAGATAAGAAACCAGCACAGAACGCGCTATCTCCGGCTTCTATCTCTAAAGCTGATGGGTCAGGATTAGTTTTCAACCCTACTTCAAAACCACAGATTGATATTTGGGAAGATTTCCAATGTCCTGCCTGTCGCGACTTTGAAGCAATTAACAATGATTATGTTAAACAAATAATTGCAGAGAAGAAGGCAAAGGTTGTTTATCATCCACTTACATTTATCGGAGAACGCTCAACTATGGGATTCAATGAATCCATAATCGCAGCCAATGCGGCAGCGTGTGCAATGGATGCAGGCAAGTTCGTTGATATGCATGAAATTCTCTATCAAAATCAGGGAGCAACGGAGAACTCAGGTAAGTGGACGAAGGAATTCATGATTTCGCTCGGTTCCAAAATTGGTTTAACTTCAATGAAGTTCCAAAATTGCGTAACAAATGGCAACTATGCACTATGGACTGAATCCGTATCTTCATATGCTGCAGTCAAGAATGTGAACTCAACTCCTACAATTTTCGTGAATGGCAAAGAGCTCAATCGCGAAGGCGGCGAATATAGCGATCCTGCTAAATTCAAAGCGGCGCTAGCGGCGGGTGGAGTTAAGTAGTTTTTGAGTTAATGAATACCTTTATCCCAACTCCGAGTACATCAACTCTGGAGTTGGGATTTTTTACTTTTCATTACTATGCAATCTGTATTCTCATCGGAATAATCGTTGCGATTTGGCTAACTAAAAAGCGTTACCTTGCTTTTGGTGGCAACCCTGGGGACATTTCAGATCTAGCAATAGTTGTAATTCCGGCTGGAATTATCGGTGGCCGGATTTATCACGTTATAACTTCACCCGAAAAATATTTTGGGAGAGATGGTTCTCCGCTAGCTGCGTTTGAGATTTGGAAGGGGGGCCTTGGTATTTGGGGAGCCATTTCACTGGGAGCGCTAGCCGCTTTTATTTTCTATAAATTTAGAGCTACCTCATTGCCATTTGCTGCACTGGCCGATGCGATAGCACCTGCGCTTTTGATTGCACAGGGGATAGGAAGATTTGGAAATTGGTTTAATGGTGAACTATTCGGCCGACCAACATCACTTCCTTGGGCTTTAGAAATCCCCTTAACCAAGCGAACCGTTGGCTATGAAGGTTATGCAACTTTCCATCCCACTTTTCTATATGAAGCTATTTGGTGTTTTTTACTCGCCTTTCTAATTCTTCGCCTCTCCGTATTTAGTAGGCAATTTGGTAGTGGCCAGATTTTCTATTTTTACGTCTCCGCCTATAGTTTTGGCCGCCTAATAATCGAGTCGATTCGGATCGATGAATCGAACTTAATATTGGGTCTTCGTCTAAATATCTGGGTTTCGTTCATATTATTTCTTGGTGCTGGCGCTCTATTTCTAAGTAAATCTGCCAAAAATCCCAAGAAGTAATTGCCTGGCAAGATAGAGTTTGCCCATGCCTTTACAAGATGTCTACTTGCGCAATACGCACCATAAGATTCATAAAGCGGGTTGGTTGCGCGCAGCAGTTCTTGGAGCGAATGATGGTTTGGTTTCAACCGCATCACTAATGATCGGTGTGTCAGCTGCTCAAGCAGATAGTTTTCTAATTACAGCAGGCGCAGCAGGAATTGCAGCAGGCGCAATGTCTATGGCAGTAGGCGAATATATTTCGGTGAGATCGCAGAATGATATTGAAGAATCAGATCGACAACTAGAGATTCAACATTTGGCAGTTGACCCAGAAGGCGAACTAGAAGAACTAGTTGAAATTTATATGAACCGTGGCTTAGATCGTGAACTTGCCACAAAAGTTGCGGTGAAAATGACCGAGCGCGATGCACTTGAAGCGCACCTTCGCGATGAACTTGGCCAACACCCACATACAAAAGCTCGCCCAGTTCAAGCAGCTATCGCTTCCGCGGTCAGTTTCACATTCGGCGGACTTGTTCCATTTGCTGGCGCGCTAGCCCCAACTCTCGGCACCAAAGTGATCAGCATTATCGGTTTCACGGTAGTTGGTTTAATCGGAACCGGAGTTCTAAGCGCCCGGACCGCAGGCTCGCCTTACCTGAAAACAACCATGAGAATTCTTATCGGAGGCTCATTAGGCATGGCCATTACGGCCGGAATTGGCTCGTTGGTTCACCTTACGGGTATTTAAATCTCCGCCTGGTTGCTATTCTTTCCCCTCTTGGAAATTCGTTGGGCCACTGTCGTCCCGATGCACCTAATAAATAAGTTTTAGGAGCTTTCGTGACTTTGTTTTCGACAGTGCCATCATCACAGGGTTTGTACGACCCAACACATGAACGCGATTCTTGCGGTGTTGCGATGGTTGCTACGTTAAATAAGAAAGCAACACATGAAATTGTTTCACAAGGCTTAACTGCGCTTCGAAATATGGAGCACCGTGGTGCTACCGGCGCAGAGCCAGATAGCGGAGACGGCGCCGGAATACTTATCTGTATTCCAGATGCTTTTTATCGCGAAGTTGTTGATTTCAAACTTCCAGAAGTTGGAAAGTATGCAACTGGAATTATTTTCATTGATAAGTCATTTGACGACCGCGCTGCAATTGCTGCAATCGCTAAGGAAGAAGGCCTTGAAGTAATTGGATGGCGTGAACTTCCAATCGATTCAAAATCAATCGGCAATACCGCACTTTCTGTTATGCCAAAGTTTGAACAAATCTTCGTCGCTGGAACCAATGCCGAATTCGATCTTGATTTAGAGCGCAAGGCATTCTGTTTTAGAAAACGTATTGAACATCGCTTCCCGCTATATGTGCCATCACTTTCGGCTCGAACAATTGTTTATAAGGGAATGTTAACTACGGGTCAGTTAGAAGAATTCTTCCCTGATCTCTCAGATTCTAGAGTTACTTCTACGCTGGCTTTAGTTCACTCTCGTTTCTCAACGAACACATTTCCGTCTTGGCCACTTGCGCACCCTTATCGCTTTATCGCACACAATGGTGAAATTAATACCGTGCGCGGAAATCGAAATTGGATGCGCGCTCGTGAATCACTTCTCGAAAGCAAGATAATTCCTGGAGATTTAAATCGTCTCTTCCCAATTGTTGATAGCTCAAGCAGCGATTCAGGATCATTTGATGAAGTATTAGAACTGCTCTACCTTGGCGGTCGCTCGTTGCCACATTCAGTTCTTATGATGATTCCAGAAGCTTGGGAAAACCATGCGACGATGTCGCAATCACGCAAGGATTTCTACGCGTTTCACTCAACCATCATGGAACCATGGGACGGTCCCGCTTGCATCACATTCACTGACGGGAAACAGATTGGCGCGGTTCTAGACCGAAATGGACTTCGTCCATCTCGCTATTGGGTGACTAAGAATGGTTTAGTAATTCTTGCAAGTGAGTTCGGTGTTCTAGATTTCAAACCGGAGGAGATCGAAAGTAAAGGTCGCCTGCAACCTGGCCGTATGTTCTTAGTTGATATCGAAGCTGGACGCATTATCGAAGATGATGAAATCAAGGATGGTTTAGCTAATGCGGCGCCTTATGGCGAATGGTTGCATGCCGGCTTAGTCCGCCTAGAAGATCTTCCTGCTCGTGAACATATTGTTTATCCGCACTCATCTGTTCTGCGCAGACAACGCGCATTTGGTTATACCGAAGAAGAGTTAAGAATCATTCTTACGCCAATGGCAAAAACTGGCGGCGAAGCTCTTGGTTCAATGGGAACAGATTCGCCGATCGCTGCGCTTTCTGCAAAGCCAAGGCTGCTCTTTGATTATTTTTCTCAGCTATTTGCCCAAGTTACGAATCCACCATTAGATGCGATTCGCGAAGAGTTAGTTACAAGTTTGGGTGGATCTGTTGGACCAGAATTTAATCTCTTGGATCCGGGTCCTGCTTCTTGTCGCCAAATTGCACTCGACTTTCCGGTAATTGATAATGATGAACTAGCCAAACTTATTCACGTTAATGCTGATGGAAATCATCCAGGTTTTGCTGCACATGTTGTCCGTGGATTATTTCCAGTTCAAGGTGGCGGGGAAGCGCTAGCAAATCGCATCACTGAAATCCGTCAAGAAGTCTCAAATGCAATTGCTGATGGCGCGCACTTGATAGTTCTATCTGATCGCGATGGCGATGCAGAACATGCGCCGATTCCATCTCTACTTTTGACTGCTGCAGTTCACCACCACTTAATTCGCGAAAAGACTCGAACCAAAGTTGGGTTAATCGTTGAGTCTGGCGAAGTTCGCGAAGTTCACCATGTCGCATTACTTGTTGGATTCGGTGCTGCTGCCATCAATCCATATCTAGCTATGGAATCAGCTGAAGATTTGGTTCGCCAAGGTGTTATCACTGGAATTACCCCAGAAAAAGCGGTCGCGAATTTAATTAAGTCACTAGGTAAAGGTGTCTTAAAAGTTATGTCAAAGATGGGGATTTCAACCATCGCTTCATATACCGGAGCACAAGTCTTCGAAGCTATTGGACTCTCTCGCGAAGTAGTAGATGAATATTTTGTTGGAGTAACATCGAAATTAGGTGGCGTTTCTATCGACATGATTGCGCAAGAGACAATCAAACGTCATCACATTGCATACCCACCAGGAGGAGAAATTCCTGGAACTAAGCGCCTGCCAATCGGCGGGGAATATCAATGGCGACGCGAAGGTGAACCTCACCTCTTTGATCCGGAAACTGTCTTTGCTCTTCAGCATGCAACTCGCAACAAGCGTTATGACATCTTTAAACGCTATACAAATCGCGTAGACGATCAATCAAAGCGGTTGATGACCCTTCGCGGTCTCTTTGATTTCAAGGTGGGCCTACGCCCTGCAGTTCCAATTGAGGAAGTTGAACCTCGCGAAGAAATTATTAAGCGCTTTTCAACTGGCGCGATGTCTTATGGATCAATTTCTGCAGAAGCACATGAAACTCTGGCAATCGCAATGAATCGACTTGGTGGAAAATCAAATACCGGTGAAGGCGGCGAAGATCCTGCTCGTTACACGCTTGATGCAAATGGAGATTCACGTCGTTCTGCAATTAAGCAGGTAGCTTCAGGACGCTTTGGTGTCACTAGTGAATATCTTGTTAATTCTGATGACATTCAAATCAAAATGGCTCAAGGCGCAAAGCCTGGCGAAGGTGGCCAACTACCTGGTGGCAAGGTTTATCCATGGATTGCAAAAGTTCGATATTCAACACCTGGTGTTGGGTTAATTTCACCACCACCGCACCACGATATTTATTCGATTGAAGATCTTGCGCAGTTAATTCACGATCTTAAGAACGCAAATAAGGATGCTCGTATCCATGTGAAATTGGTTGCTGAAGTTGGCGTTGGCACTGTTGCTGCTGGTGTGAGCAAAGCTCATGCTGACGTAGTTCTAATTTCGGGACACGATGGTGGAACAGGTGCATCACCTCTTACATCACTAAAACATGCGGGCGCACCGTGGGAACTTGGTTTAGCTGAAACTCAGCAAACACTTATGTTAAACGGATTACGAGATCGCATTGTTGTACAGGTTGACGGTCAAATGAAGACCGGTCGTGACATTGTTATTGCTGCGCTTCTCGGCGGCGAGGAGTTTGGTTTTGCAACAGCGCCTCTTGTTGTATCTGGTTGCATAATGATGAGAGTCTGCCATTTAGATACTTGTCCAGTTGGTGTTGCAACTCAGAATCCAGAACTTCGTGCAAGATTTAGCGGTAAGCCAGAATTCGTAGAAACATTCTTCGAATATATCGCCGATGAAGTACGCGAACATCTTGCAGCTCTTGGCTTTAGATCACTTGATGAGGCAATCGGGCAAGTTGAATTCTTAGATACTAAGAAGGCAATTAGCCATTGGAAGGCAAGCGGACTTGATCTTGCGCCTTTGCTTGCTGCGCCAGTTTTCGACACCGATGCGCCACGGAAAAACACCACAATTCAGGATCACGGCTTGGTTGCAGCAATGGATAACAAGTTGATTGAACTCGCAGCGCCGGCGCTAACAAAGGGCGAAGCAGTCAACATCGAGATGCCAATTAAGAATGTGAATCGAACTGCCGGAACAATGTTGGGCTCTGAGATAACTCGTAAGTTTGGTGGTGCTGGCTTGCCTGCCGACACTGTAAATGTTTCATTCCATGGAACAGCCGGGAACTCCTTTGGAGCCTTTATTCCTAAAGGCTTAACGCTTCGTCTTTATGGTGATGCAAATGATTATGTTGCAAAGGGTTTATCTGGCGGCCGAGTAATTGTTCGCCCAGATGAGAAAGCAACATTTGAATCTGAAGAGAATGTGATTGCTGGAAACGTAATTGGTTACGGCTCAACTGCGGGTGAAATTATGATTCGCGGAAGAGTGGGAGAGCGCTTTTGCGTTCGAAACTCTGGAGCAACAGCGATTGTTGAAGGTGTTGGTGACCACGGTTGCGAATATATGACTGGTGGAATTGCGCTAATTCTCGGCAAGACTGGTCGAAACCTTGCTGCTGGAATGTCTGGCGGTCGCGCTTTTGTTCTCGATCTAGATGCCGCACTTGTAAACACTGAATTGGTTGATGTTCTAGCTCTTCCTACCGATCAAGAGCAGATTGTTAAGGATTTGATTTCACGTTTCCATGCAGAAACTGGATCGAACGTTGCAAAGAGCCTTATTGATAACTGGGATGAAAACAAGAGACGAATCTCAATGGTTATGCCTCGTGATTATGCACGTGTACTTGCTGCTATGGAACGCGCGGAACGCGAAGGCTTACCTGTAGATAAAGTTGTAATGGAGGCAATCAATGGCTGATCCAAAAGGATTCTTAACAACACCAAGACAGACTCCAACTCGCCGGCCAGTGGATGTGCGCATCCGTGACTGGAAAGAAGTTTACGAGCCACAAGATCTAGGCGTTCTGCAGAAGCAAGCTGGTCGTTGTATGGATTGCGGGATACCTTTCTGTCATCAAGGTTGTCCTCTTGGAAATTTGATTCCAGAGTGGAACGATCTAATTTGGCGCGGAGAGATGAGCGAAGCAATTGATCGCTTGCATGCTACAAATAATTTCCCAGAATTCACTGGTCGCTTGTGTCCAGCTCCGTGCGAAACTGCATGCGTAGTTGGTATAAATGTTGATCCCGTAACAATTAAACAAGTTGAACTTCGCACAATCGAAGAAGCATTTGCTAATGGTTCTGTCGTCCCACTGCCATCAGAGCGTTTAACTGGAAAGACAGTTGCTGTAATTGGATCCGGACCTGCAGGTCTTGCAGCAGCTCAACAATTAACTCGCGCTGGTCACACTGTTGCAGTGTATGAAAGAGGCGCAAAGCCTGGCGGCTTGCTTCGTTACGGAATTCCAGAATTCAAAATGGAGAAATCAATTCTTGATCGCCGAATTGCACAAATGGAGGGCGAGGGAACTCGTTTCCGCAGTGGTGTAAATGTTGGTGTTGATATAACTGGAAGTGAATTGCGCACTAAATATGATGCAGTTGTTTTAGCTCTTGGCGCCACCAATTGGCGTGACATAAATGTTCCTGGCCGAGAATTTAAGGGCATTTATCAAGCGATGGAATATTTGCCGTGGGGAAATAAGCAGGGCCTAAATGAATTAGCGGAAGCACCTCCTATTAATGCGACTGGAAAGCACGTTGTAATTCTTGGTGGGGGAGACACGGGAGCGGATTGTTTAGGTACCGCAATCCGACAAGGTGCTGCAAGTGTTACTCAACTTGAAATTATGCCAAGGCCAACAGAAGAGCGACCATCTTCACAGCCATGGCCAACTTATCCAATGGTTTATCGCGTGAGCAGCGCACATGAAGAAGCAGGAGAGCGGCTCTTTGCTGTTTCAACTGAAGAGTTCCTTGGAGATAAGGATG
>WLIM01000031.1 GCA_009702205.1 Actinomycetota bacterium
AAGATCACTCATACAAGGCAGTAAGGTTCGCGTATGGCCGGAATAGTAGTTGCGATAGACGGTCCTAGTGGCTCGGGCAAATCAAGCACTGCTAAATCTATTGCGGTTCGCGCAAATTGGAATTACTTGGATACTGGCGCGCTTTACCGCGCCGCAACTTGGATTGCCTTAAAAGAAAATGTTTCCGAAGGTTGGGAAATTATCTCTGCAATCAAGAAGAACCCAATAATCTTTAGCCCCAACCCTAAAGATCCGAAAGTTTTCTGTGGCGAAATTGAAGTTACGGATGAGATTCGCGGCGCTAGAGTTACCGATAATGTAAGTCAAATAAGTCAAAACCCTGAACTACGTGCCTATTTAGTTGATATGCAACAAACCATTATTAATAGCAGTGAAAATGGGATTGTTGTAGAAGGTCGAGATATCGGAACAGTTGTCGCACCCGATGCGGATTTAAAAGTTTTTCTTTACGCAGATCTTGAAGCGCGCACAATGCGACGAAGCGCAGAAGAAATTAAAGCTGACCCGGTTGCAGATGTAGCGGCCTCTTTAAGCAACAGAGATCACCTGGATTCAACGCGAAAGATTTCGCCTCTGCGTCCAGCGCATGATGCACTGGAATTAGACTCGACGGAATTGGATTTGAAAGAGGTTGTTGATGTAATTTGGGAATGGTTAACTCGTAAGAATTTGTTGGGTCTCCCTAAAGTTGCGGTTATTGGTCGACCAAACGTTGGTAAATCAACTTTAGTTAATCGAATTATCGGAAGACGTGAAGCAATTGTTGAAGATACTCCGGGTGTAACACGAGATCGAGTTAAGTATGAAGCCGAGTGGAATGGGCGCAGATTTATTCTTATTGATACTGGTGGTTGGGAAGTTGCGCCAGAAGGTATTTCTGAAAAAATAACAGCAGGATCAGAAGCGGCAATTGCAGAAGCCGATGTCGTTCTCTTTGTGATTGACGCTCAGGTTGGCGCACTTGATGAAGATGAGTCTCTAGTTAATTTACTTCGTAAGTCTAAAAAGAAAGTTGTTGTTGCAGCAAATAAAGTTGATGGTCCTAGTGAAGAAGCTGACGCCCACGCACTTTGGAATCTTGGTTTTGGCGAACCGCGCTTCGTTTCCGCCCTTCATGGTCGCGGAAGTGGTGATTTGCTTGATTTCTTAGTCAAGGAATTACCTGAGATCGGTTCTGAGAAGAGCGATGATGGATATAGAAGAATTGCTCTTGTAGGTAGACCAAACGTTGGTAAATCGAGCTTATTGAATATTTTGGCTGGCGAATCGCGAGTAATTGTTGATGATGCTGCGGGAACAACTCGAGATCCAGTTGATGAACTAATAGAAATTGGTGGATCAACTTGGCGTTTTATCGACACGGCCGGAATCCGAAAACGTGCTCATCAAGATAGCGGAACCGATTATTACGCCTCGCTGCGAACAGCGACTGCCCTTGAACGTGCCGAAGTAGCGGTAGTTGTACTAGATGCCTCAGTTCCTTTAACGGAACAAGATTTACGCATCGTCAGCATGGTTGAAGAAGCTGGACGAGGTTTAGTTATTGTGATGAATAAATGGGATCTGGTGGATGAAGATCGCCAAATTCAGCTAGATAAGGAGTTGGAACGAAATCTAGAGCGCTATCCATGGGCGCAAAGAGTTAATGTTTCAGCAAAAACCGGTTGGCATCGAGATCGTCTTGCTCCAGCCCTGCGCACCGCAATCTCAAGTTGGGAGAAGCGAATTCCAACAAGCAAGTTGAATTCCTTCCTTGGTGCCCTGATTGCAGCGACACCGCCGCCAGTTAGAAGTGGCAAGCAGCCAAAGATTCGTTTTGCGACCCAAGCGGCAATTTGTCCACCTAAGTTTGTTGTCTTTGCGAGTGAATTTGTAGAAACGGCATATCGTAGGTTTATCGAGCGACGGTTGCGCGAAGAATTTGGATTCCCAGGAACTCCCGTAGAAGTTGTAGTAAAGGTTAAAGAGCGCGAATAAATATGTTCACTCGACGTGAAGTTTTGACTATCCCAAATGCTATTACCGCGGTTCGTGCGTTGGGAATTCCAGTTTTTCTCTGGGCATATCTTTCGCTAAACAATTTAGCCCTGGCATTTTCTGTTCTAACGATCGGAGCGCTCTCTGATTATTTTGATGGCAAAGTTGCGAGGGCTTTAAATCAGGAATCTAAATTAGGCGCCGCTCTTGATCCAACGATTGATCGCGCATATATTGCTGCAACTGCTATTGCCTTGGTCATAAAGGAAATCGTTCCACTTTGGTTTTTAATGATTTTAATTGGTCGAGATATTTGGGTAGCAATTGCGCTTCTAGTAAAAACTCGCAGAGGTCGCGGGGTATTTGAAGTAACTTTCTTGGGTAAGGCGGCAACCTTCAATCTTCTCTATGCTTTTCCGTTTTTACTCTTATCTGGTGGCTCTGGAGTTGGTCTTATCTTCTGGATTTGCGGTTGGGCTTTCGCAATTTGGGGTGGCGCTCTATATTTGGCCACTGGTTTTCAGTACACAATCGCAGCACTGTCTAGTTCAAAGTAATAGTCGAAACGGGGAAATCGTGTCAAATGTTCCAGCAAATCTAAGTTATACAAATGAACATGAGTGGGTTCTGATTTCTAACGGTGTTGATACATATAAAATTGGTATTACCGATTACGCACAAGAGGCACTTGGCGACATTGTGTATATTCAATTACCGAAAATTGGCGATGCGGTAATAGCAGGAGCAGTATGTGGTGAAATCGAATCAACTAAAAGTGTTTCTGAAATCTATTCACCCCTCACCGGCAAGATCATCGCAATAAATGGTGAGCTTGATGCAAAGCCCGAAATCGTCAACAGCGACCCTTATGGCCAGGGTTGGATTGCCGAGATTCAAGTCGAAGGTGCCCTGCCAATACTTTTAAGTGCAGAGCAATACTCACAAATCACGGCTTGACCACACCTGCGCTATTGAATAGTGTCAGCCTGTAGTTGAACCTGAAGGTTTGCTCATAGTCGGACTTGGCGAAAGGGGAGTGAAATGGTTACACCTCCATCAGACACCCCGAATCTGCCGAACGGAATAGATTTAACGAGCACCCTTCATCTTTCGGCTCTGAGATCTGTTCCAGATTTTCTTACCGAGACCTCTCTCTTAGATTCACTTACAAATGAAGAGTTCAACATTCTCAAAGATTTAGCTTCCGATTCAGCAATGTTCATCGCACTGTCAGGTGCAGGCAAGGGTGCAAGATTCTTACTAGATAGTGATTTAGTTTCAATAGGAAGAGATCCAAAATCAGGAATTTTCTTGGACGATGTAACAGTTTCTCGCAAACATTGCCAGGTAACTCGTTCAAAAAATGGACCAAAAACCGAATTTGCAATCGAAGATTTAAAGAGTTTAAACGGCACATATATAAATGCAATATCCAAGACGCAAACTTCCCTAAGTCATGGAGATGAAGTTCAAGTTGGTAAATATCGATTAACTTTCTTGCGCCCAGTTTCGGGCACGCAAGTTAGTAGCGTTGAATAATGAAAAAGGGGAGTAAATGAGCGTTCCAGCCCGTGCCTATCTGAGTATTGGTGAAGTTTTAAGCAAGCTTCGCAGCGAATTTCCAGACATCACAATTTCCAAGATTCGTTTCCTTGAGTCAGAAGGCTTGATCGAACCTCAACGCACTCCATCTGGATATCGCAAATTCACAACTGTTGATCTTGAAAGACTGCGATATGTTCTCTCCGCACAACGCGATCAATATTTACCTTTACGTGTCATTAAAGAGAATTTAGATGCGCTTGATAGAGGGCTGACTCCATCTACCGTTCCAGGTTCACCTGCCGCTCCACGTCTAGCGACGATAGATGGAGAATTTGCACCTTCAAATTTTGTTCACGATAGTCAACTACGACTATCTCGAGAAGAGTTGTTGCAATCATCAGGTTTGCTCGAAGCCCAATTAGCTCAGATTGAATCATTTGGATTAATTGAAATGAAGGGCCGCTATTACGATGCGGATGCATTAGCAGTTGCTCGGGCAGTTGCTGAGATGTCTTCATTTGGCATCGAAGCTCGCCACTTAAGAAGTTTTAAGACTGCAGCGGATCGTGAAATTGGATTAGTCGAACAAGTTATTACACCGCTGTTGCGACAAAAGGGTTCTGAGGCCGCAGCTCGGGCCGAGGAAGTTCAACGCGAACTAGCGTCACTTTCAATCAGATTGCATGCCGCTTTGGTTGCATCTGGTTTGCATCGTTCAAAATAGTTTTCATCTATGAAATTTATTGAAGTTGAGGTTGTAGGGGTCAGAGTTGAGATGCCATCTAATCAACCAATTGTCCTACTTAAGGAAAAAAGCGGAATTCGATACCTTCCTATCTGGGTTGGAGCTACTGAAGCCACGGCGATAGCGTTTGCGCAACAAGGAGTTGTGCCGCCTCGACCGCTTACTCACGATCTCTTCAAAATCGCGATCGAAGAGCTCGGTTCCAAGATCTCGGAAGTGAATCTGACCGAGCTCGTTAATGGCGTGTTCTATGCCAATTTGATACTGGGCGATGGCTTGGAAATTTCAGCCAGACCTAGTGACGCAATTGCCCTAGCAATTCGCGCAGGTTCAAAGATTTGTGCCTCCGAACAGCTATTTGTTGAAGCCGGAATCGAAATCCCAGATCAAGCCGACGATGAAGTCGAAGCGTTCAGGGAGTTCCTGGATCAGATAAACCCAGAGGATTTTCTGGGGTAACCCTCTAGGAAAACTTTAGAGTTTTGCGTGTCGGTCATTGCCGAGGGGCAAGATCGAAACTAATCTTCTCCTAAATCCGATAAGGATCTTCCCCCATAGAAGTGAGTTCCGAATGTCTCAAGTGACTGACCCATCGGCACCTGAAATTGGCTATCGCGGTGCAACTGCATGTGTAGCGGCTGGAATCACCTACCGACAATTAGATTATTGGGCACGTACCGGTTTAGTTGAGCCGAGTGTTCAAGGAGCTAGTGGATCTGGTTCACAACGTCTCTACGGTTTTCGCGACATTTTAGTTTTAAAGATTGTTAAACGCTTACTTGATACTGGTGTATCACTTCAAAATATCCGTTCAGCTGTTGAACATTTGCGATCAAGAGGAGTCGGCGATTTAGAACGCATGACCCTTATGAGCGATGGCGCGACCATCTACGAATGTTCAAGTGCTGATGAAATTGTTGACCTTCTGCAAGGTGGACAAGGTGTATTTGGAATTGCAATTGGTAAAGTTTGGAGCGAAGTTGAGGGTACTTTAGCAACTTTGCAAGGAGAGAATATTTCGACTGGCGAAAGCGTTGTTGGCGGAACTACAATTGCAGGTATCGCTGATGAACTTTCTGATCGCAGAAAACGCAAGCTAGCTTAATTATTTCCTTCCCCTAGGAACCGGAGCGTAAGCTCCTATATGACAAACAGGGGGAGTGGTCGATGAATTCGGTTCGGTCTAATTTTGCGGATCGGCACATCGGCCCAAACGATGCCCAAATTTCCCACATGTTAGGGGAGCTAGGGGAAAGTGATTTTGAAACTTTTATTGGAAAAGTGGTTCCATCGAGTATTTCTTTAAACGAGAAAATAGCTAACTCTTTGCCGGAAGCAATCTCAGAAGTACAAGCAATAGAAGAGTTGCGGAAACTTTCATCGCAGAACAAAGTAGTTAAATCCTTAATTGGAATGGGCTACTTCGAAACAATTACTCCACCCGTAATACTTCGAAACGTATTAGAAAATCCTGCTTGGTATACGGCATATACGCCATATCAGCCTGAGATAAGTCAAGGACGTCTTGAGGCAATCTTTGCTTTTCAAACAGTTGTAACAGATATGACTGGTTTGAAAATTGCTAATGCTTCGATGCTTGATGAGGCCACTGCAGCCGCTGAATCAATGACTTTAGCAAGAAGAGTGTGGCAGGGCGATGATGCCGCAGTATTTCTCATTGATTCTGGCCTAAATGAGTCGGTCAAGGCAGTAATTAAAACTAGAGCCAAACCCTTGGGAATTGAAGTAACAGAATTTCGTGGTGATGAGTTCAATACAACTTCCAGAGATCTTAAATATTTCGGCGCTATCTTTGCGCAAATTTCGGTTGATGGCGAGATATTGAACCATGAAGAAGCTGTCTCGAAAGTAAAGGGCAACGGCGCAATTGCAATTGTGGCGTGCGATCTCTTGGCTTTAACCTTGTTCAAGAGTCCTGGTGAAATTGGATTCGATATAGCAATTGGATCCGCGCAGAGATTTGGTGTTCCGATGGGGTTTGGGGGACCACACGCTGGATTCATGTCAGTTAGAGATGGTTTGGAACGCTCTATCCCTGGAAGATTGGTTGGACAAAGTTTAGATGTGCATGGAAATCTTGCACTGCGTTTGGCTCTGCAAACTAGAGAACAACATATTCGCCGTGACAAGGCAACATCAAATATTTGTACCGCACAAGTTTTGCTTGCCGTTATGTCCGCACTCTATGCAATGTGGCATGGACCAGATGGATTGCTTGCTATCGCTGAACGTATTAGAAATCAAACCAATAGATTGCGTAAAACACTTTCGAATAATGGAATGCTGGTTAGCGATGGCGAAGTTTTCGATACTTTTATAGTTTCCGGAATTAAGAGTTCTGAGATTTCTAAGATTGCAATATCTAAGGGTTTCAATGTGCGCATCCGAGATGAACAATCGATTGGTATAACTCTTGGGGAAACGACTAGTGACGAAGATTTGACGACGATAGCAAAAATCTTTGAAACGACATTGGTTCTTTCTGATCAGGAAAAGATCTCTACTGATTTGAAGAGGAGTAGCAAATTCCTCACTCATGATTTGTTTAATACTTTTCACTCTGAAACATCCATGCTGAGATATCTTCGTAATCTTGCAGATCGAGATTTGGCACTTGACCGAACAATGATTCCGCTGGGTTCCTGCACCATGAAATTGAATGCGACAACCGAAATGATTCCGGTAACTTGGCCAGAGTTTTCTAATCTGCATCCATATGCACCTGCGAATCAAAACCAGGGGATAAGAGAGCTGATATCCCAGCTTTCGAATTGGCTAATTGCAATAACTGGATATGACGCTGTGTCTTTACAACCAAATGCCGGTTCGCAAGGTGAGTTCGCGGGATTGCTGGCCATCAGAAATTATCTCGACGCTAAAGGTGAATCTAACCGCGATATTTGTTTGATTCCTTCAAGTGCACACGGAACAAATGCCGCAAGCGCAGTTATGGCAGGTATGAAGGTTGTTGTTGTTGCATGTGACGAAGCCGGAAACGTAAGCGTTAGTGATCTGAAAAATAAGATTGCGGAATATAAATCCTCGCTTGCCGCTCTTATGGTGACTTACCCATCAACCCATGGCGTTTTTGAAGAAGCTATAACGCAAATTTGTAGTTTGATTCACGAAGCGGGTGGCCAGGTTTATGTTGATGGTGCGAATCTCAATGCACTTGTAGGGCTAGCAAAACCTGGAAAATTTGGCGCTGATGTTTCTCACCTCAATTTGCATAAGACTTTCTGCATTCCACATGGCGGAGGTGGCCCAGGTGTGGGACCAGTAATTGCGAAATCACATTTGGCACCATATTTGCCAAACCATCCTCTTGATCCTTCAGCAGGACCTGCTACTGGACCTGGACCTGTTAGTTCAGCTCCATTTGGTTCTGCAAGCATTCTTCCTATTTCTTGGACATATATTCGCATGATGGGGGGAGCAGGGCTTACAAAAGCAACTTCAGTGGCCATTCTCTCCGCAAATTACCTGGCTAATAAGTTAGATCCGCATTTTCCAGTTCTCTATCGCGGAGCAAATGGTTATATTGCACATGAATGCATAATTGATTTACGAGAAATAACTAAAAAAACTGGCGTTACTGTTGACGACGTTGCCAAACGGTTAATGGATCATGGATTCCATGCTCCAACAGTTAGTTTTCCAGTCGCTGGAACTTTGATGATTGAACCAACAGAATCCGAAGACTTACGTGAGATGGATAGATTCATTAACGCAATGGTTGCAATCAGGGCTGAAATAGCGGATATCGAAGCAGGTGAGTTGAGCGTTGAAGAGTCTCCACTTAGATTCGCGCCTCACACAAGCGCTGATCTATTGCGTTCTGATTGGGATAGAAAATACTCACGCGAAATTGGCGCATTTCCATCCGGATTGATTTCAAATAACAACGAATTGGGAACAATTGGTAAATATTGGCCAGCTGTAGGCCGTATCGATGGTGTGTATGGGGATAGGAACCTTGTATGTTCATGCTTGCCGATATCCGAGCTGGCCATTAACTAACTCTGTGCGTATAAAACTGACATAATGTAGATTATCGGCGAATAACCTTATTGAACCGGAGACTTAATCCCAACCTCGTCACAAATCTGAAAGCTTCGATCACAATTCCAAAGGTCATCTTCGAACGCCCATTTGCTCTCTCTACGAATGTGATTGGAACTTCTGCGATTGGAAAACCATTTTCGTGTGCTAGAAATGCCATCTCAATTTGGAAACCATAACCTCTAGTTGAAATGCTTTTCAAATCCAGCGAACCTATAAATTCTCGACTCAAGACACGATAACCACTTGTCAGGTCACGGTAATTCAATTTCAGTGCTCGAGATGCGTAATACGTACCCAATTTAGAGATAAACATCCGGTATTTAGGCCAATTTATGATTTTTCCACCGGGCATCCATCTAGTTCCGATTACTAATGCGTAGTTCGCAGCGGTATCTAACAATTTCTTTAGCTCAAGCGGCGAATGACTTCCATCAGCATCCATTTCTACAAATAGCTCAAAATCTTTTGCCAATCCATAATCAAATCCACATATATATGCCGGTCCTAAGCCGATTTTCTTAGCATTTATAATTTGATAAAAATTGTCTATATTTAAGTCAGATGCTAATTGCGCAGTTCCATCAGGCGAATTATCATCAACATTTAGAATTGATATTTCATATTCTTTTGATAAGCCCTTTGATATCGATCCCAACTCTTGCAAAAACGTAGTTATGTTCTTAGATTCATTATATGTTGGGATTATCAAGAGAACTTTTGGTCGCATTCGTCTACCAACCAAGAGCCGCAATTAGTCGATCAACACTAGCGCCGAGCCCATAATCTCTTTGATATTGATAAATCTCATCCAAACTATCGGGTTTTGTTGGCATTTTAAGATCTAAATTCGGTAATGGAACATCGAGTGCGCAATGAACCAATTTTGGCGCGATTTTTGCGTATTCACGCGATTCAATTAACTTTTTACGAAGATTTGGCGTTAACCGCTCATCATCACTTAGTGCAGCGCTCATTACATCTTCCATAGAAGTGAAGTGCTTTGCAATCACAGCGGCACCTTTCTCCCCAATCCCGCGAATACCTGGAAGTCCATCTGAAGCATCACCCCGAATCATCGCAAAAAGGGCATAACGCTCCCCTGGTATGTCATATTTATCAGCGATCCATTTAATGTCCACATGGTCATGGTTTGTAATTCCTTTAGCCAAATAGACCACGTTTACTTTGCGTTTATCGTCAACCAATTGGAATAAGTCACGATC
>WLIM01000032.1 GCA_009702205.1 Actinomycetota bacterium
GTCAGGACTGAGAAAACGAATAGAACACTACGCCCGTAGAAGCCCTGATTTTGCTCTAGAGGACCCGGGTTCGATTCCCGGCACCTCCACCATGCTAAAAGTTTCTTAGTGCTATCAAAATATTTAGTGCTCCCAATATGTTTTATCGCGCCAAATTTTGATGAATACAAGTATTGAAGTTGTAATTGAAAAGATTGAAATCACTACACCACCAATAGCTGGGCCGGTGCTCAGAATAGTTAGACCAAGCATTAGTCCAAAGAGTGTGAAAACAAATGCTGCTAACTTTTTAGTATTTGTTGTTGATCGCTTGTTCGTAGGTATCTTAAGAATTAGCCAACCAATAGGTGCACCAAGTATTGAAATTAAGATCATTACTGAAACTACGAGTGCCAAAGATTCCATAGCTAATTTTAGCTGCATATCAAGATTTAACTATCTATTTGCGAAAGCTATTTGCCCCTAGCAAAACTTAAATGTTAAGCCACTTCATCCATTGGACGTGCTGGTACGAATCTTTTCTTTCCAAGAGGTGAAGTCCACTCACATGATCCATCTTCAAAGCTTTCGAGTTTCCAGCCACCATGTGTTTTTAATTGATGATGGCGTTTACAGAGTAGGCCCAAATTCTTAGGAGAAGTTTCTCCTCCTTCCTCCCATGGAATTGCATGATCAATTTCTCCTTTTATTCCCGAACGTCTACACCCAGGAAATCTGCAAGTTCTATCTCGAGCAAGTAGAAAATCTCGCAATGCTTGGGGAGGTAAATAACTTTCACGACCAAAATCAAGAAGATTTCCAGTTGTTGGGTCGGTGATAAATTTTCGCCATTTCCCATCGGCGGCAAGTTCGCGCGCCACAGATGCAGGTATTGGACCATATCCACTTAATTGTCCGGGGTTTTCGGCAAGGCCGAGAAGTGTAGGTAGATCAATTGTCAGATTTACTGTTACTGGGCGACCGTGATTCATTATCTGATCATCGCTTGTTTCTAAAAACAATGCGGCTATTGCAGTAATCGCATCAGCGCGATGTGCATCCATAGGGTCCATCAAGTCTTCGCTGAAATCTCTTAAGTTGAAGTTTTCACTAGTTTTAGTGTCAATTCCTCTCTGTATTTCAGTACTAATTTGATTACCAGCACCTGTTCCATTTTTGGCTCTTCTCTCACTATTAAAACTTGAATCCGAGTTCTTACGGAATGCACGAAGTTTTTCTTTAGCTATCCCATTAGTTTTATTGGCCAATCGATCTATTGCCAACATTATGGTTTGCGCATCTGGAGCAGGTAGAAATGCAACTATCGTGGCCATTCCATTTGGGCTTGGAAAGTATGAAACCTTGCGTGCGCTTTTCTCTTCCACAGCCGCAGCTTCAAATTGTTCAGGTGCGAACATCGCAATGCAAGAGCGAACTTTATTGGCGACTTGTGCAGGAGTATGGAATTCTGCATGGGCTATTGCTTCGGTTTCAATCAGCTTTAAGACTTCTGGCGCAACTCCTTGGCGAATTAATTGTGCACTTTCTCTTGCAATCACATTTGCATGAGCAGGAGAGATATCGCCGATTGCGAGTGCAGCTGTAGCACCCGGTAGGTGCTGCATCAACGTTCTGGCTACATCAATTCGACTTTGCGCCGTTGATCCAGATAACCGCAGAGCAGTAGCAATTTCTTCGCGCTCTGAGTCATCTACACCCGAATACATTGAATCAACTCGGCTAGGTTCATTGCCTGCAACTACAACGATCGCATGTTGCAACCAGACATTAAACCAACCGCTCTGTTTTTCAAGCGCTGCTAGATAATCAACTCGACCCGCATAATCAAGATTCTCAGGGGATATTTTCCACAATTCATTTACGCAATCAAGTCCAGCAGGCAAGTGCAAAATTTCAGAGATGCGTTCGCCCAATTTTCTTGTAGCTTCGGATTCGATTTGCATAGTTAGATTATTGTTGCAAGCACTGACATTGAGAGAATCTCAACGAGGGTATAACAGAATTTTTGGTTTAACTGTTAATGAAATTAAGGTGTGCATAAGCAAAGGCGTTTGATGCATTCGATCGAGCTAGATTTTATTGCCCTCGTTTTTATGCGCTACGAGTAATTGCGCAGCATCTAATTGGTAAGCGCAGCATCTAATTGGTAAGCGCAGCCTAAAAAAAGGCAACGAAGTTTGCGCGAAGCAACTTGGAACTACATACTTTTCCCATGAGCAGCGGACCTGAAATCACAAGTCTTAATCAATTGATTTCCGAGATCAAGATATTGAATAACTCGATTTCGCTGATTGAAAAAGCTGCAGTCGAGAGGAATGAGAATCTAAAAATTACAGCACTTGATGCTATAAATTTTAGAATGCGTGAAATCTCGAAACTAACAATGAATCTTATGAGTGTGAACCTAACCCCGACTAAATTCTCGATCGATGAAGCTTTGGTTGAAATTGCTAAGAAAGAGCCAAGCTCAAAAATCCTATGTGAATTGTTGGAACCTCAACTAGAAACCCTGCGCAAGTGGGCGCTAAGCGAGATCCTGACGCTTTCTATCGAATAGATATTGGCCATCGAATAGATATTGGCCATCGACTAGATGTGTATCGGAATTAATTTCGGCTCTATGCGGTGATGTCCTAGACTCCTCTCATGTCAAAAGTCCTCGCATCACTTCCAGTTGGCCAAAGAGTTGGTATCGCCTTCTCTGGCGGCCTAGACACTTCGGTTGCGGTTGCATGGATGCGCGAAAAGGGCGCTGTACCTTTTACTTACACTGCTGATCTTGGTCAATACGATGAACCAGACATTGATTCGGTTCCTGGCCGCGCAAAAGCTTATGGCGCGCAAGGTTCACGCTTAGTCGATTGTAAAGAAGCACTAGTTGAAGAAGGCTTTGCAGCGATTGCTTGCGGTGCATTTCATATTCGCTCAGGTGGAAAAACATATTTCAACACAACCCCACTGGGCCGCGCAGTAACTGGAACACTCCTAGTTCGCGCAATGCTTGAAGATAACGTTTCAATCTGGGGCGATGGTTCAACATACAAAGGCAATGACATTGAACGTTTTTATCGTTATGGACTTCTAGCTAATCCAAATTTAAAGATTTATAAGCCATGGCTTGATACTGATTTCGTAAATGAACTTGGTGGGCGCAAGGAAATGTCGGAATGGCTATCAACTCGTAACTTGCCGTACCGCGACAGTGTTGAAAAAGCTTATTCAACTGATGCAAATATTCTTGGTGCAACCCACGAAGCCAAGACACTTGAGAATCTCGATACATCGCTAGAAATCGTTGATCCAATTATGGGCGTTGCATTCTGGAAAGAATCAGTGAAGATTGAAACTGAAGATGTGAAGATTGAATTTTCAAAAGGTCGTCCAATTGCAATCAATGGTCAGAAATTAGAAGCTGTTGCGCTTATGCAAAAAGCGAATGAAATTGGTGGTCGCCACGGTCTTGGAATGTCAGATCAAATTGAAAACAGAATTATTGAAGCAAAGAGTCGTGGAATTTATGAAGCACCAGGAATGGCACTTCTTTATATCGCCTACGAGCGCCTGATTAGTGCGATCCACAATGAAGACACAATTGCGAATTATCACGCTGAAGGACGTCGTTTAGGCCGTCTTCTATATGAGGGCCGCTGGTTAGACCCACAATCACTTATGTTGCGCGAATCTTTGATGCGTTGGGTTGCCTCTGCCGTAACTGGTGAAGTAACAATTCGTCTACGTCGCGGTGATGATTTCTCAATTATTAATTCAACAGGTCCAGAATTTAGTTATCACCCAGATAAGTTATCTATGGAACGCACAGAAGATGCCGCCTTCGGTCCCGCAGATCGCATCGGCCAATTAACAATGCGCAATTTAGATATCGCTGACACAAGAGCAAAGTTAGAAATGTATGCCAACCAAGGTCAACTTGGCGATGGCCAATTTAAGTTGATCAAAGAGATCGACAACAAGAAAAAATAGAGGAAAAAATGAGCAGTATTGCTGAATCAAACCAAGTCGAAACATCAATCGAAATCCAACTAACAAATCGCGATCGCAAAACGGTTTTCTTCCGCGGTATTTTGGTTTTCCCTATGGCGGTCTTTATCGGTTCATTTACTCAATCAATGCATGCCGGTGCCGCTTTCGGTGGTCTGCTTTTCATGCCAGCTCTATTGGCTCTCTTGGTTCGCGGGGTTTACCCAAGTTATGTTCTTTCATTTAACAAATCAATGCTGGAATTAAATGCTCGCATTTCGGCCTATGCATTGCTGCTGACCGATGAATATCCTTCAATTGAAGCCAATCCAAATATCAAGGTAGATCTTCCAGAAATCGAAGGTGGCGCAAAGCTATCTCGCGTTCTGCCTCTAGTTAAGTGGTTCTTCGCAATTCCACTTTTCATAGTGGGAATCCTTTACGCAGTCATCGGATTAGTTCTAACTTTTGTTGCTTGGATCATCACAAGCGCCACTGGAAACTATCCAGAGAGCATTGCAAACTTTGTTCTTGCAACTATTGAATTTTGGAATCGTCTTTATGGTTATGCAGTAATTCTGGTCACCGACGATTACCCACCATTCACTCTGTAATTAACATTAAATAGCCCAAAACGCAGTTAATTATTGGGATTCACGCTCAACTCACCCCAAATTAGCCCCCGATTTCGCGTGTGATTACGGGGCTACTGCTGCGTAGCGACTTACCATTTTTTTCAAATGTTCCCCAGCCACAGAGAACTCTGTGGCCATAAACATAGGAAATGGGAAGGAAAGTGAATGTCACTTTTATCTTGGAAACTTCATGGAAATGGCAAGAAAGTTGCCGATGGCGATGTAGTTAAGCCAGGCGAACGCCTAGTTTGGCCTTTAACAATCGGTGTCGGTATTCAACATATCGCAGCAATGTTTGGTGCAACATTCTTAGTACCAATCATCACTGGATTTCCACCAAGTACAACTCTATTTTTCTCTGGTGTTGGAACACTAATTTTCTTAACGCTAACTAAGAACAAAGTACCTAGCTACCTAGGTTCATCATTTGCATTCCTTGCGCCAATTGCGGCTGCAATGACAAATGGCGGAATGGCAGTAGCACTTGGTGGCGTAGTTGCAACCGGTGTAATTCTTGCCGTTGTTGGTCTTATCGTTAATGCAGTCGGAATTGGCTGGGTTAACTGGCTATTGCCACCAGTAGTAACAGGTTCGATCGTAATGATTATCGGCCTAAACCTTGCTGGCGCTGCAAACAATAACTTTAAGCAAGCACCTCTAACAGCAATTATCACACTTGCTGCAGTTGCAATCATCGGCGCAATGGCAAAGGGCTTCCTTGGCCGTATCAGCATCTTTGGTGGAATTGTTGTTGGTTATGCATTTGCTGCATTTAGCGGAGATATCAACTTTGATGGCGTTAAGGCTGCAAAGTGGATCGCAATGCCAACATTCACAACACCTTCATTTGATACAAATGCAATCCTGCTCTTCATCCCTGTAGTTCTAGTTTTGATTGCTGAAAACGTTGGACACGTTAAAGCAGTCTCTGCAATGACAGGTAACGATCTAGATAACCAAATGGGTAACGCCCTATTTGCCGATGGTGTTGCAACAACACTTGCTGGTATCGGTGGCGGTTCAGGAACAACTACTTATGCCGAAAATATCGGCGTAATGGCTGCTACTCGCATCTATTCAACAGCTGCTTATTGGGTAGCTGGCGTTGGCGCAATCTTGCTCTCACTTTCACCAAAGTTTGGCGCAATCCTTAGCGCTACACCTGCTGGTGTTCTCGGTGGCGTAGGTGTTGCGCTTTACGGAATGATCGGCGTTCTCGGTGCCAAGATTTGGATCGAAAACAAAGTTAACTTCGGAAATTCAACAAACCTATTCATCGCAGCAACAACCTTGATTATCGGTATTGCTGACATGACATGGAAGCGTGGAGATTATTCCTTCGGTGGAATCATCAACGGTACTTTGGTTGCTGTAATTGGCTACCAAGTTCTACGTGCGCTAAACAAAGCAGCAGGCAAGGCTGAATAGCCTCAACTAGTAAATAAAGTCGGGCTCCGCAGGCAGAAATTTGCCGGTTGAGCCCGATTTTTATTTTCCTATACTTATTTTCTAGCTCTGGGATTAGACTCACGCCAGCAGAAAAATGCAAGATATTTTAGATTTATTAATGGGGGAGCCAAATGACTGTAACGCCTTTTCGTTGGGGAATTCTCGGAGCCGGCGGTATTGCCGAACAATTTACTCGTGATGTATTGCGTCTTGAAGATCATCGAGTAGTTGCAGTTGGATCTCGTACTCAAATTAAAGCCGATGCCTTTGCTGATAAATTTGCAATCGGACATCGCCATGACTCTTATCAAAAATTAGTAAATGATCCAGATGTTGATGGTGTTTATGTTGCGACCCACCACCCAATGCATATGCGTGACACGCTCTTGGCGCTTAATGCTGGCAAGCCAGTTCTATGTGAGAAGCCGTTTGCAATGAGCTATGACGAGACTAAAACAATGATTGATACCGCCAGATCAAAGAATTTGCTATTGATGGAGGCCATGTGGGCACGTTATCTGCCACATATGATTGCAATTCGCGAAGTAATTAAATCCGGAGTATTGGGTGAAATTATTTCTGTTCGCGCCGATCATGGCCAATGGTTTGTAAAGGATCCAAACTTCCGATTATTCGCTCCAGAATTTGGCGGGGGCGCACTTTTTGATTTAGGAATTTATCCGGTTTCATTTGCATCAATGGTTTTGGGAACACCATCACGAGTTACTGCTCGAAGCACTAAGGCATTTACTGGTGTTGATGGTCAGACTTCAATAATTTTGGAGTATCCAAGTGGAGCACAAGCTCTCTTAAACACCACAAATTTAGCTGCCACTCCTAATCGCGCGCTAATTATTGGAAGCGATGCCCGAATCGAAATCGATCGTACTTTCTACAACCCAACTACATGGCGAGTTATAAACCATAAAGATGAAGTAATTGGTGGATCAGATAAGAGATATGTCGGCCATGGTCTTCGCGAAGAGGCAATTGAGTTCGCAAGGTGTTTCCGAGCTGGCGAAAAAGAATCTCCAATGTTGCCATTAGATGAAACTCTTTCAATCATGGGCACAATTACTGAGATTGCTAATCAAATCGGATTGAAGTTTGAGAAGTTTGCACAGTAAAAATCGAAGCGCAATTCTCTTAGTTGGTGGGCGTGGTACCAGACTTGCTCCGCTAACTAATAACACGCCTAAGCCAATGCTTCAGGTGGCCGGTGTGCCATTTACCGAACATCAAATTCTAAAGGCACGGGATGCGGGAATTACTGAGATTGTTCTTGCAACTTCATTTAAGGCCGAGTTGTTTGAGCCATATTTTGGCGATGGCAAGAATTTTGGAATTTCAATTAGATATGCCGTTGAAGAAGTGGCGCTTGGAACTGGTGGCGCCATCAGTAATGCCGCACAGATGCTTACTGGAAGCGGACCAGTAGCAATATTTAATGGCGATGTTTTAAGTCACCATGATTTAGATGGACAATTCAATTTTCATGAAGCAAATAGCGCTGATGTAACGCTATACCTAACTAAGGTCGAAGATGCGCGTGCATTCGGCGCAGTCGAGTTAGATGACAGTGGCCGGGTATCTGCTTTCAACGAAAAAATGGAAAATCCACCGACAAACATTATTAATGCTGGAAGTTATATCTTTGAGAGATCGGTTATAGATACGATTCCGTTTGGAAAAGTCGTTAGTGTCGAACGCGAAACTTTTCCTTCATTGCTGAAATCTGGTGCAAAAGTATTTGGTTTTATCGATACTTCTTACTGGCTAGATATCGGAACACCTGCAGCGCTATTAAAGGCATCGCGCGATCTTGTCTTTGCAACTTCAAAAGATTTCTTAGCTCTGCCAAATTCAAATATTGCTTCTAGCGCTCAAGTAACTGGTGGGTCCGTTGTTGGACGAGATGCCAAAGTTGCCCAGCTGGCGATAATTGAGAGTTCAGTTATTGGTGATGGGGCAAGTATTGGAGAACGGGCAAGGCTTACAAATTGTTTTGTTGCTGCCGGATTTAACGTCCCAGCTGATGTGATTGCGGAGAATAATTTTTTCGGTTTCTAATTCGTATTTACAAAGATTTCCCATTAAATCTCGAAAAATTACGTAAATTGGGCGATATTTATTAATTTTGAGCGTAAATATGCCGCACTCGGGCTTGACTTAATCGAGTTACACGCGTGTAATTCTCTTATTAACCCCGCCCCACCCGGGCGGCTAAAAGTTTGAAGGAGTTCCCGTATGAGCGATTTAGGCCCAATCAGTAGCGACGGTATCGAACTTTCCTGGCAAGAGCGCGCTCTATGTGCTCAGACCGATCCAGAAGCTTTCTTCCCTGAAAAAGGCGGATCAACCCGCGAAGCAAAAAGAGTCTGTTTATCTTGCGACGTACGTGGTGAGTGCTTGGAATACGCGCTCGCACATGATGAACGTTTTGGTATTTGGGGAGGCCTCTCCGAACGCGAGCGTCGTCGCCTAAAGCGCCGCTCTGCGTAAACCTAAAACTCATCGCTTGTGGCTGACAATTTTTTCATCACAGCAATATTAGTTTCGCACGATGGTGCGACTTGGTTACCTGAATCAATTGCTGCAATTTCTGCGCAGACCAGACCAGTAGATCGAATGATTGCAGTCGATACTGGATCAATCGATAACTCAGTAAAAATGTTAACTGGTGCTGGAATCACAGTAATCAAAACAGATCGTGATGCGGGTTTTGGTGATGCAATTGCGCTCGCACTTGGTTCAGCTAAAAAATTAAAGAGTGATGCACAAGAAGAATTAATTTGGATTTTGCACGACGATTGCGCTCCCACTCGAACAGCGCTACAAATTTTGATTGATGGCTTAACAGATAAACCACAAGTTGCATTCGTTGGACCAAAATTACGTGGCTGGTATGACCGAAGACATTTACTCGAAGTTGGCATCAGCATTGCCGTAAATGGTGCACGGTGGACTGGCTTAGATCCTCGCGAACAAGATCAAGGACAATTTGATCAACCAACAGAAGTTATGGCAGTTAGTACCGCTGCGATGTTGGCAAGGCGTCAAATCTTTGAAGATTTAGGCGGACTCGATCCAAATCTTGCTCTCTTTAGAGATGATGTGGATTTGGGATGGCGGGCTCGTGTTGCTGGTTTTTCAGTAATGACTGCGCCAGAAGCACTTGTTTATCACGCTGAAGCTTCGGCTTCAGAACGTCGTAGTGTTGATGTTGAAGAAGCATTTTTGCATCGACCTCGGCTATTAGATAGAAAGAATGCAGCATACGTTTTGTTAGCTAATGCTTCATGGTGGCTTTTGCCATGGATTGCAATTCAAATTATTGGTAGCGCAGCAATTCGCGCAATTGGATTCTTATTTGCCAAACTTCCTGGTTATGCAGCTGATGAAATTGCAGCCGTTGGACTTTTAATTATTAAACCAAGAGATTTATTGTTGGCCCGAAA
>WLIM01000033.1 GCA_009702205.1 Actinomycetota bacterium
CTATCATTTACCCAAAAAGTTAAGCCAGGTTTAACAATTGCTTACGCAGCACTTGAAGGTTTAGCTTTAGGATCACTAAGTCGAATTTATGAAGTGCAATACAACGGAATTGTTGGCCAAGCACTTGTTGCGACAATCGCGGCTATAGCTGGAGTTTTGTGGGCGTATAAGAGCAAGCGAATTCGAGTTACTCCAAAATTCACTCGTGTAATGATGGGTGCACTTTTTGGATATTTGATTCTTGGATTCGGTTCAATGATTGGATCATTCTTCGGACTTGGTAATGGAATGGGTCTATATGGACTCTCTGGCTTTGGCCCACTTCTTGCAGTCGGTGGCGTATTGCTTGCAACATTTTTCCTTGTGATGGACTTTGATCAGATTGAAAAGATGATTGCTAGTGGCGCACCACAAGAACAATCATGGCGTGCGGGGTTTGCGCTTATGGTTACCGTAGTTTGGCTTTACCTAGAAGTATTGCGTTTAATCTCAATACTTCGTCGCGACTAGTTGCTATTAAGCTTTCTAGTTTCTGGCATCTTTGCTGACAGCAGCAGTGTTAATGAAAACACTGCTGCTGTTGCTATGAATGCTGGGCGATAAGAATGCGCATCGACTAACCAGCCAAGCAAGACCGGGCTGATGATATTTCCGAAGTCACCGGCCATTTGAAAGAGTGCAATTACGCGGCCCCCTTTACCGCCGAACAGGTCACCAACAACTGATGAAGCTGCAGTGCCTTCAAAGGCGCCACCTACACCGAAGAAGACCATTGCAAGGAAGTAATACCACCAGTGTGAAGAAATAATTATTGTTGCGACACCAGATAAAAGAGTGAAAGAGCCAATCATTAGTGCAAATTTACGGCCACGAAAATCTGAAATTTTTCCAACGTAAACAAGTGCAATTCCTTGAACTACTGCGGCAATTGTAAAACCAAGGCCGAGAGTCGAGTTTGAAGCACCGAGATGCTCTTTTGCAAAGAGCGGCAAGATGGAATTTCTTAGTCCAAAGAGAACCCAGTTAGCAAGGAATGAAATAGCCATCGCGGCCACGTATGGATAACTCTTTAGAGCATCCTTTAGAAGAATTCGATCACTTGGATCTTGTTTGTTCTTAATAGACCTACCAAGGCGTTTCGCTGATAGAAAGAATGAAGTAACAAATGCCGCGCAGACCAGTGTGAATGCATAAACAAAGAATGGAACGCGAAGTGAAATAATCGAGAGAATTCCACCGATTGCTGGGCCGGCAATGCCGCCAATTAGAAAGCCGCCATTAAATGTTGATTGAGCCCGTCCGCGAATTGAATCATCGACTGATCTCATTAAAAGTGAACTTGCAGAGACCGAGAACATTACTGATCCAATTCCACCAAGAGCTCTGAAGACTAAAAGCTGCCAATAACTTTGAGCCATTCCCGCGGCCGCAGAAGAGGCAGCAACAAGAATTAGTCCAGTTGTTTGCACGCGACGTTCGCCGAAAATATCAATCAATTTTCCTGCGGGTAGACCCATTGCGAATCTAGCTAGTGCGAATGCCGAAATAATTGCACCGATTTGGGCATTGTTAACATGGAAAGTCTTAGCAAAAAGTGGAATTGCCGGAATGATCATTCCGTAGCCAAGTGCAACAAAAAAGGCTACTACCGCAAGAACATAGACCTCTCGCGGTAATAGCCCTTTAATATTTTTATTAAGCAAGCGCCTCGCCTGCTGCCTCTTCTTTTGCAGCTTGGTGCCCGGCTCCACTGCGAAGTGGAGTTTCACGCAGAATGAATGCAATTGCGAAACCAATTGCAGTGACTGGTGCGGCTGTTAAAAAGACAACATGGAATGAATTCACAAAGGCGTGAACTATTCCCGCTTGAAGTTCTGGGGTGAAAGTCTTTAATACTGCGGTGTTGTCCTTAAGAGCTGCAAACTTTTCAGGAGTTGCACCGACAAGAGCCGCTGGATTGCTAGCTTTCAACTTAGCAATTTCAACTGGCAAGTTATGGGTTAAGCGACTTGCGTAAACAGTTCCGAAAAGTGCAACACCGATTGTTGCGCCGATTGAACGGAAGAAGGTGTTTGCGCTTGTGGCAACGCCCATGTCTTTGAATTCAACTGAGTTCTGAAGAGCGATAACAATGGTCTGCATTGAGAAACCAAGTCCTGCACCAATTAAAACGGCGAAGATAGAAAGACGCCAGAATGGAGTGGTTTCAGTAAGTGTTGAGAGCGCAAGAATTCCGATAGTCATCAGTGCTAATCCAATAATTGGGTAGCGTTTGTAGTGACCATGCTTGCTGATTAACTTTCCGCTCACAATAGACATTGAAACGATACCGATCATGAATGGAATCAACTTCAAGCCTGCAGAAGTAGCGGAATCGCCCTTAACAACCTGTAGATAAAGTGGCAACATAACGATTGCACCGAACATTCCAGCACCAATAATGAATGCGAGAATCGATGTAACTGAAAATGTGTGGTTCTTAAATAAAGTTAACGGCAAGATTGGCTCTTGTGCACGGCTCTCGTGATAGATAAATACAAGGACTAATACAAGTGCGATTACTAGCGCTGTAATTGTCTTTGAAGTTTTCCAACCATCTTGCGGACCATAAACAGAGATTCCAAGTAGAAGTGAAGAAACCCCAGCAACTAGAAGTAATGCACCTAAATAATCAATCTTATGTTCGCGCTTAACTTTTGGAATATGAAGCGAGATTGAAGTGATGATTAGTGCAGCGATTCCAAATGGCAAGTTGATGTAGAAAATCCAGCGCCAGCCAGTAACACCAAGAATTTGTGCGTGATCCGAGAAATATCCACCTAGTAGTGGGCCAGCAACAGAAGAGAGCCCCCATACGCCACCGAAATATCCTTGATACTTTCCACGTTCACGAGGCGAAATAATGTCGCCAATAATTACGAAGGTAAGTGACATCAAGCCACCAGCACCTAAACCTTGAATTGCACGGAAGGCAATTAGTTGCGTCATGCTTGTTGCGGCGCCTGCTGCAAATGAACCAATTAGGAAAGTAACAATTGCGAATTGGAATACTGGACGGCGACCATAAAGATCTGAAATTTTTCCGTAAAGCGGAGTCGAAGCTGTTGAAGTTAGGAGATAGGCGGTAACAACCCAGGTGTAATGGGCAAGACCATCGAAATCTTCAACGATGCGCTTTAGTGCGGTAGAGACAATTGTTTGATCAAGGGCGGCCAGCAACATACCGACCATAAGTCCACTCAGGACAAACATAATTTCTTTGTGTGAAAGGGCTTTAGGAGCTTCATGATTTTTATTAGACATAGGGGCAAGGTTACTACTCGGCCCTACAACCAGAGTATTAAGGTGGCCTTATGAAGAGCATTGTCGCCCAAGAGTTAGTTAAATCATATAGAGATGGCGAGGTTAAGGCCTTAGATGGCTTAAACCTTGATGTTGAAGAAGGCACTGTTCTTGGATTACTTGGACCAAATGGCGCGGGCAAAACTACAACAGTCCGCGTTCTTGCAACGCTTTTAACTCCGGATTCTGGAAGTGCAACAGTTGCTGGAATTGATGTTTTAAAACACCCTGATGAAGTTCGCAAAGTAATTGGACTTTCTGGCCAATATGCAGCGCTTGATGAAACTTTAACGGGTTGGGATAACTTAAATATGTTTGGTCGGCTCTATCACTTAAATTCAAGCGCTGCGAAAAAACGTGCCGAAGAGTTGTTAGAAAAATTTTCACTTACTGAAGCAGCAAAACGGCCAATTAGAACTTACTCCGGTGGTATGCGCAGACGCCTTGATCTAGCCGCTTCGCTAATTGTGAAACCAAAAGTTTTATTTTTAGATGAACCAACTACTGGGCTTGATCCACGTGGTCGCATGGAGATGTGGGAAGTCATTGATGAACTTGTGAAAGGTGGAGTAACTCTTCTCCTTACAACTCAATATTTGGAAGAAGCAGATCACCTTGCAGATTCAATCGCAGTCATCGATACCGGGAAAGTAATTGCCCGCGGCACTGCTGATGAATTAAAGAATCAAGTCGGTGGCGAGCGTTTAGAAATCACTGTTGAGGTAAATCAAATACCGGAAGCCACAAAACTTGTTGAACAAGTAACTGGCACAAAGCCTTCAGTTGATAACGGAATTCGCAAAATTTCTGCACCTGTCAGCAACGGAAGTGCTTCGCTTATTCAAGTTTTACGACTTCTCGATGATGCCAATATTCATCCACTAGATATCGGGCTAAAGCGACCTTCGCTCGATGATGTCTTTATTTCTCTTACTGGCCATGTCGCAGAAGTAGTTGTTGAGGGAGGCGCAAATGTTGCAAAGCGTAAGTGATTTCTTAGTTATAACTAAGCGCCAGCTTCTTCAGATGATTCGTATTCCTGAAGTATTAATTTTTGCGACTATTCAGCCCGCAATGTTTGTTCTCTTATTTCGTTACGTTTTTGGTGGCGCAATTGATTCCGGAGTTAAAGGCGGATATGTTCAACTTTTAATGCCAGGAATCTTCGTTCAAACCGTGGCATTTACTCTTGCTGCTACGGCAGTTGGCCTTGCTGCGGATATGCAGAAAGGTTTGATTGATCGATTTAGATCGCTGCCGATTTCAAGATCGGCGGTCGTTATTGGTCGCACAGTTGGTGACACTTTACAGAATGTTGTAACACTAATTGTTATGGGCCTTGTTGGATTCTTAGTTGGCTGGCGCCCAAGCAGTGGAATCGTAAAAGTTCTCTTGGGATTTCTATTCTTACTTGCCTTCGGTTATTCGATGTCATGGATCGGAGTTTTGATTGGTCTCTCTGTCCGCGAAGAGCGAGTGGCCCAAAATTTAGTTTTCATGACAGTTTTCCCACTTACCTTCTTATCAAATGCCTTTGCACCAACAACTGGAATGCCGAAGATTTTGCAATATTTTGCGGAATGGAATCCAGTTTCCACAATGGTTGCGGCGTGCCGTCAACTATTTGGAACTCAAAATATTTTCGGTGCGACAGCAAACTCTTGGCCAAGTGAGAATCCAATACTTATGTCGCTTATTTATATGGTCCTACTTGTTGCAATTTTCGCGCCAATTAGCGTGCGCAAATATGTGAGGGTTAGTAAGTAATTTAGAAGAAGTTCTGGGCTTCTAGAACTGCAACGCTAATTTCACGGCCATTTGGCGCTGTGTATTTAACGGTCTCGCCAATCTTTGCACCAAGAACTGCGGCGCCTAGTGGAGATTTTTCGCTATAGACATCGACATCGCCGCTAGCAATTTCGCGAGAGCCAAGTAGGAATTTCATTTCATCGCCAGCAATATCAACTGTTACAAGCATTCCAAGTCCAACAACTCCAGATTCACCTGCAGGTGGATTTCCGATGTGGGCATTTTCCAACATGTGTTTCAATTGACGAATACGGCCTTCTATCTTTCCTTGCTCTTCGCGAGCTGCGTGGTATCCACCATTCTCTTTTAGGTCGCCTTCCGCACGCGCTGCTTCTATTTTCTTTACGATGTCAGCGCGACGGGGACCTTCAAGGTCTGCGAGTTCTGCAGCCAAGCGATCAGCGGCTTCTTGGGTAAGCCAAGTTTGAGTAGGTTCGATTGCCATAAGGCGAGGAGTTTACAACTTATTTAAGAATCAAGCAGTCGTGCAAGATTCAATCTGAGCATTTACCGCTGCAAGGCGGGTGGGAATTTGAACTACTCGAACCACTTTTCTACTCCCAAATGGAATTGGGTCATCAATTTGGCCCACGATATTTAGGCCGTAATCACGGGCGCTCAATCGGCAGGTCACTTGAGTTTTAGGATCTTTAACTTCAACCGAATAGCGAATCTCAATACTCTTCGAATCAATTTCGTGGAATGAAATCAATGTGGATCTAATATCTGGATTGGAATAATGATTTGCCGACCAGGCCAGCCAACCGCCGCCAATAATTGCAAAGAAGAGCGCACTAATTAGCCACTTTGGAATACGGCTCTGGCTAATTCCATATCGTTGTTGCAGGTATGGGTCGCCTTCATACGGCTCGGTCATACGTGCAAGTCTACGTAATCTCAATACAATCTGCACATGAACGGTAGAACAACCATTGACGTCGGCGTAGCAGGCTCAATCACAATGATTATTCTCTGCTCGGCAGTTGCCCTTCTTCTCTGGAACTTCTACCGCAGATATAAAAAGCTATCCGATCGCGATGAAGAGAAGTAAAAGTTTCTTTGCCCAACTCTTAGTGGCTCTGCTTCTCTCGCTAACTTTTATCGGCCTTGGGAATTGGCAATTAAATCGAGCGCGCGATGTTAAAGCTTCAAATCAGGTTATTGCAGATGCACCAAGAATTAGCCTTGAGATAATTGCAGATGCGAATTCAAATTTAGCTCCCGATGCAATAAATAAATTAGTAAGCGTTAGTGGTAAATATGTAAAGACATTTACGGCGCCACAACAAAAGCTACCTGGAGACAAGAGCTCGAATAAGGCAAATCTAGAAGTTCGACTACTAGAACTAAGTGGAGCGCGGGGAGTTCTAGTTGTTCGCGGAGTTGAAAGTTTAGAGAGTCAAGAGATTACTGGTGAGATAAAAATTAAGGGACGTTTATACCCAAGGCAAACTGCGGATTCTGCAAAAGCAGGAGAAGGCGAGCTCTCTAGAATTGATCCCGCACTAGTTGTCGGGCAAACCAAACTTTCATTATTCGATGGGTATGTAGTTGCTACATCAGAAGCAACAAAATTGGGAGAAGAAATCCTCACAACCAGGATTGCTGCGCCACAACTTAAATCTAAGGTTCCGGGAAATTATTGGCAGCACATCTCCTATGTATTTATCTGGTGGCTTATGGCGCTAATAGTTCTGCTCGCGCCTTTTTATAATTCGATGAAAGAGCGGCAAAGTGGCGGTAAAGTTGCGCTATGAGCACACTAAATCCACGTCAGGCCGCCCTAAACGGAGCAATGATCCGCTTTCGAGTAATGGCAATTTATTGCGGCGTGATGTCGCTGCTTCTCTGGTTTGTAAATGTGCCAACACATTATTTGATTTTTAAATCCACGCACCATTACTTCACTTGGATTGCTCTGGTTCATGGCTTTACTTACCCAATTTATGTTCTTGCTGCTTTTCATTACTGCTTAAAAGCCCGTAAATCATTTGCTAGCACAATTATTTTTATTCTTGCCGGAACCCTGCCTATCGCCTCTTTCATTGCAGAACGCCGAGCAATCAAAGAATTTAAAGCCCTAGCTTAAGTTAGGCGAAAATTAAGTGGCCGATTTCTTAAAAGGTTATCTAAAGCCGGTAATTAAATCGGTTCTTTATCCGGTTTATGAACGCCGGTTATTTTCAAAGTTAGACTTCACAAAGACCCCACGCCATGTTGGCGTAATTTTGGATGGCAATCGACGTTGGTCAAAAGCAAATCCATCAGTTGATGGCGACACCTCAACTTCTCGCGGCCATAAAGCTGGCGCGCAAAAAATAATAGATTTATTAGATTGGTGCGAAGAATCAAGCGTCGAAGTCTTAACTATCTGGCTGCTTTCAAACCAGAATTTAAATCGACCACCAGAAGAGTTAGAACCTCTTCTCCAAATTATTGCCGACACAGTTAATGACTTGGCCAGTCGCAGAAGATGGGAAATTCGCCCAGTTGGATCTATGGAGCTTTTGCCCAAGAATTTGGTGGATCAATTAAATGACGTTGCAGCAAAGACCAAAGGAATTAAAGGCGTTGTAATTAATGTGGCAATTGGTTATGGCGGGCGAAGTGAAATCGCAGATGCCGTTAAATCCCTTATCGCCACCGAAGCTAATTCTGGAAAGAGTTCAGCGCAGATTGCTGAGCTAATCACCGTTGATGAAATAAGTCGCCATCTTTATACGGCTGGTCTGCCTGATCCAGATTTAGTAATTCGAACATCTGGCGAACAACGTCTAGGTGGTTTTCTTCTCTGGCAGAGCGCGCACTCTGAGTTTTATTTCTGTGAAGCATATTGGCCAGATTTTCGCCGGGTCGATTTCCTTCGAGCACTTAGAGCGTATTCACAGCGCAATCGGCGCTTTGGTAAGTGATGGTAAGTAAACAGAAATTAACTTTTGAAATAAGCGTGTCGCGGGCCTTAGGTCGGCTAGTGGTTTTACCTTTTACCCATCAGAAGCCCACCACCCTTCTAATAAAACTAAAAAGAATGCGAGCGCCAATTGGCCAATTCCGCCCGTGAACCGCGTATGACATATGTGTTAGACACCAGCGTTTTGCTCGCAGACCCCGTGGCCTTAACTAGATTTGCCGAACATGAAGTAATCATCCCAATAACAGTTATTGGTGAACTCGAAACAAAGCGCGACCATCCTGAACTTGGTTACTTTGCCCGTGCTGCCCTTCGCACCTTGGACGACCTGCGAATTGAACATGGCCGCCTTGATGAAGATATAAAGCTAAATGACTTAGGTGGCACCCTTCGCGTAGAACTTAACCATTCGGATTCCTCTTCACTGCCATCTGGCTTCTTGCGAGATGGATCTAACGATTCAAGAATTCTCTCAATTGCTCGCAACATGATGGCCGAATCTAGAGATGTAGTTCTAGTTACCAAAGACCTACCACTTCGAGTTAAAGCTTCTTCAGTAGGTGTGAAATCCGAGGAGTATCGCGCCGAACTTGCGATGACAAGTGGTTGGACCGGAATGGTTGAAGCCAGCGTCGGGGGAAGTGTTATCGATGCACTTTATGAAGGTAACAAGATTGCAAATGATTTGGGCAAGGAATATCCATGCCATACCGGAATCGTTCTCCATTCAGATAAAGGAAGCGCCCTGGCTCGAGTTACGCCAGATAAGCAATTGCAATTAGTCCGTGGCGATCGCTCCGCATTTGGACTTCATGGCCGAAGCGCCGAACAACGAGTTGCCCTCGATTTATTACTGGATAGCGAAGTTGGAATCATCTCTCTCGGCGGACGAGCAGGAACAGGAAAGAGCGCGCTCGCACTTAGCGCTGGTTTAGAAGCAGTTCTAGAAAAGCGCCAACATAAGAAAGTCGTAATTTTTCGCCCGCTCTATGCCGTCGGCGGCCAGGAACTTGGATACCTGCCGGGCAGTGAGAACGAGAAGATGTCACCTTGGGCCCAAGCCGTCTTTGACACATTAGGAGCTCTAGTTAGCCAGCAAGTAATCGATGAGATTATCGATCGCGGGCTAATTGAAGTTCTGCCCCTGACTCATATTCGCGGTCGCTCGCTCCATGATTCCTATGTGATTGTCGATGAGGCGCAATCTTTGGAACGTGGCGTACTTCTAACGGTGCTCTCTCGCATCGGCCAGAATTCAAGAGTGATC
>WLIM01000034.1 GCA_009702205.1 Actinomycetota bacterium
AAAAGCAC
The DNA here is from genome assembly GCA_009702205.1 of Actinomycetota bacterium. Taxonomy (GTDB): domain Bacteria; phylum Actinomycetota; class Actinomycetes; order Nanopelagicales; family Nanopelagicaceae; genus AAA044-D11. The sequence continues at coordinate 9 of WLIM01000034.1, forward strand.
CTACGCCAGGAACAACCAAACCTTGGGCTTGGGAACAAATCTTTGGATCGCTAGTTACAACTACTTCCGTATGTGCTAATTCAAATGCGCGTTGCGCCGAGCGAAGATTGCCAGAACCATAATCAAGAATTGCTATCAAAGCACGCCCTTGGTCGATGGAATTCCTGAAATGCGATTATCGATTGCGCAGGCATCGCGAAGAGCGCGAGCTACTGCTTTGAATTGTGCTTCGAAAACGTGATGTGCATTTCGGCCTTCAAGTACACGTACATGCAGTGCAATCCGAGCTTCAGCAACAATTGATTCCCAGATATGACGACCAAGCGTGGTATCGAAAGTTCCAATTAGTTCAACAATTTCTGGTTGACGGTGAACCAAGTAAGGACGACCTGAAAGATCAACCGCAGCCTGAACAAGAACTTCATCTAGTGGAACCATTGCATCACCGAATCTACGGATTCCAGCTTTATCGCCAAGTGCTTCACGAAGTGCCTGACCAAAAGCAAGTGAAGTATCTTCAACAGTGTGGTGTGAATCGACATCAACATCACCTGTTGTCTTTACAGTTAGATCGAAACCTGCATGCTTACCCAATTGCGAGAGCATGTGATCGAAGAAGGGCACACCGGTATCAATATCAATTGCGCCTGAACCATCGAGATTGATTTTTACATCAACACTTGATTCCTTTGTCGCGCGAGCTACGTGTGCTGTTCTCATTCTTCTCCTTCTATCAACTTAATCATCTAAAACTTAAAGCTAATTATGGCCTATGGGCTGCGATAGCTGCTAAAAATTGCTCGTTTTCAGCAGGTAGTCCGATAGTTACTCTTAAATAACCAGGCAATCCAACATCTCTTATTAGTACGCCTTCGGCAACAAGGGCTTTCCATGTTTGATGTGCGTCATTTGGAAATCCAGAGAACAGTAGGAAATTTGCACTGCTAGGTATAACGATAAAGCCAATTTTTTCTAGCTCTTTGGAAACACGATTTCGCTCGCTGATAAGCGCATCCACTTCAGCCAATAATAATTCTGAGCACGCAAGCGCCGTAAGGGCAAGAGCCTGAGTTGCCGAACTCAAGTGATACGGAAGTCTGGTGACTAAAGCCGCCGAAATCATCGCTTCATCTGCAATCGCATAACCAACACGTGCACCTGCGAAGGCGAAGGCTTTACTCATTGTTCTAACTACAACAACATTTGGATATTTAGAAATAAGCGAGACTGCTGAAATTTCGTCAGAAAATTCTTGGTAGGCCTCATCCACAATCAAAACACCATTGATCGCCAGGCAAGCTTGGGCAAGTCTCTCGATATCCGCAATCGCAGTACAGGTTCCAGTTGGATTGTTTGGTGTGGTGATAAATGTTAGGCCCGGTTTAACGTCGGCAATCTGACTAAGCGCACTATCAAGATCTAATCCAAAATCACTCTTGCGCTCTCCTGCTATCCATTTCGTTCCAGTTGCCTTAGCAATAAGTGGGTGAACAGAATAGGAAGGAAGGAAGCCAAGTGCCCCACGCCCACCGCATGCCAACATAAGAGTCTGTAATATTTCATTACTTCCATTTGCGGCCCAAATATTATTGACCAAAAACTTTGAGTTGGTGCTCGTATTTATATATTGCGCCAACTTACTTCGTAGCTCAACTGCATCTCGATCTGGATATCTATTCAAATTCTCTAAGACTTGAGGAAGTGACTCAAGCATTTTTCCAACAACGACGGCAGGAACCTTAAATGGATTTTCATTTGTATTAAGCGCAGTCACTCCAGTTATCTGTGGTGCACCGTAAGGAATTAAATCTGATAACTCAGTCCTAATTGGAAGCCATGCTGGCCATGAAATTTTCTTATCTCCGCTCATTTAGATTCACCTTCAAAGCGTGCACTCATTGCTTCTCCATGAGCAGGAAGGTCTTCAGCAATAGCAAGAGTTATAACGCTCTGAGCAATATCGCTAAAGGCGCTCTCGTTGTATTCGATAAAACTTACGCCTTTTAGGAATGTTTGAACTGATAAACCGCTCGAGTGACAGGCGCACCCACCGGTAGGAAGTACGTGATTGGACCCAGCTGAATAATCACCTAATGAAACCGGAGTGAATCTGCCAATAAATACCGCTCCAGCATTTCTAATTGATTGTGCATCTGCTTTCGCATTCGCAGTTTGAATCTCTAAGTGTTCAGCGGCATATGCATTAACAACATCTAAACCCTGGGCAATTGAATCAACTAGAACAATTGCAGATTGCTTGCCTGATAGCGCCTCGCGTATTCGGGCCTCGTGCTTGGTGGTTGAAACTCTTTTTGCCAATTCAATTTCTACTTGGACAGCAAGTTCTGGAGAATCCGTCACTAATACAGCGGCCGCAATCACATCGTGTTCGGCTTGGCTAATTAGATCGGCTGCAACTTCATTAGCGTTCGCAGTTTTATCTGCAAGAACTGCAACCTCTGTTGGGCCTGCTTCCGAATCAATCCCTATCAACCCCCGAAGTGCACGTTTTGCAGCGGCAACATAAATATTTCCAGGACCAGTTACTACATCAACGCTTTCGCAGACACCTTCAACACCATAGGCAAACATCGCAATTGCTTGCGCACCGCCAATCGCATAAACCTCATCTACTCCTAAAAGTGCGCATGCAGCAAGAATAGTTTTATTGGGTAGTCCGTTGTTGTCGGCCTGCGGAGGTGATGCAACAGCGATGTTCGCCACTTTTGCAATCTGAGCTGGCACTACATTCATAATTACAGAACTTGGATAGACCGCACGTCCGCCAGGAACATAAAGTCCGACACGATCAACTGGAATTTGTTTATGGGTAATTTCACCGCCATCTACAACTGAAGTGAAAATCTCAGTTCGAATCTGATCAGTGTGGGCTTTCTTGACTCTTCGTATCGCCTCTTCGAGTGCACTTCTGATTTTAGGATCTAGCGCGGCAAGTGCTGCAGTTATTTCAGATTTCGGAACTCTAATTGTTTCAGGTCTTGCACCATCGAATTTTTCACAGAGATCCAATAAGTCAGCTTCACTACCACCTTTGACTTTGCTCAAAATCGGAGCAATATCTTTTAGCGCAGTTTCAATATCCATCGTGGCTCGTGGCAGTTCATTTCGATATGCAGATTTGCTTAAGTTGCGACCTCGAAAGTCAACGGTTCTGATGGCGGTTGGTTTCACTCGCCGATTCTAATCTAAACCAGACAGTCGGGGCCGAGAATTGCTTTTAGGTCAGCGCTCAAACTTGGTGATGCAGTTACTCGCAAATCATCGCCGATTTTCATTACAAGGCTCTTGCGGCCATCATCTAATTTAAGGTGGACTTCACGCTTGCCAGGATGCGAACGCAGAATCTCCTTAATGCGATCCACCACAGGTGGCGTGCATCTCACGGTATCCATCGAAATTATTAGTGGCCCAGTAGGAGCGAGTGAAATATCTGGAGTTGAAAGATCCAGGGCCATTATCTTTACTTGCTCTTCTCGTTTATCTACGCGACCACGAACAATAACAATTCGATCTTCCATTAAATTCATAGAATGTTGAGTGTAAGAATTTGAGAAGAACATGACATCAACAGCACCTTCTAAATCCTCAACAGTAACGATTGCCCAAGGGGTTCCCTGCCTAGAAACTTTGCGTTGAATCTGGGTTATTAATCCACCAATGGTGACGATCTGTTCATGCCCGACACCATCTTCATTTATTTGGCTAATTGGCATATCGGTGGAAGATCGCAATAAATGTTCAACGCCAAGGAGCGGATGATCGGAGACATAAAGTCCTAACATTTCGCGCTCATAACTTAGGAGCAAAGCTTTATCCCACTCTTGATTTGGAATATCAATTTCAACACCTGAAACATTTGAATTTTGAGCTCCTGGAGTACTACCGAATAAATCGAATTGCCCGATTGATTCAGCGCGCTTGGCCTCCATTACCGAATCGATTGCTTCAAGAAAAACTAAAGTAAGACCTTTACGAGGATGATTTAAGGAGTCAAAAGCGCCACCCTTAATCAGGGATTCGATTGTCTTCTTATTGCACACACTTGCATCAACTTTCGCCAAAAAATCACCGAAAGATTCATATCGACCTGCGGTTGCCCGCTTGGCAACTATCGATGCAACTACGTTCTCTCCAACATTTCGAATGGCAGTTAGGCCGAAGCGAATATCGGTTCCGAGTGGTGTGTAATCAGATTGGGATTCATTGACATCGGGTGGCAGAACTTTGATTCCCATTCGACGACATTCATTTAGATAGAGCGCACTCTTATCTTTATCGTCGCGAACACTTGTTAGCAGTGCGGCCATATATTCAGTTGGATAGTTAGCCTTTAGGTACGCAGTCCAATAAGAGACCATCCCATATCCAGCACTATGCGCACGGTTAAATGCATAGTCGGAGAAAGGAATAAGCGTTTCCCAAAGTTTATCTATCGCAGATTTCGAGAATCCGTTATCCGTCATACCCTTTTCGAAGTTAACATATTCTTTATCCAGAATGTCTTTATTCTTCTTGCCCATCGCCTTACGTAAAAGATCTGCGCGACCGAGGCTAAAGCCCGCTACTTTCTGGGCAATCGCCATAACTTGTTCTTGATAAACAATAAGGCCATAAGTGTCACCAAGAATTTCGGCTAGTGCGTCAATTAATTCTGGGTGAATTGGAATAACTTCTTGGCGCTTATTTTTGCGATCGGCATAGTCGTTGTGTGCATTCACGCCCATCGGACCTGGACGATACAAGGCGATAACTGCTGAAATATCTTCGAATGAATCAGGGTTCATCTGTCGAAGTAACGCCCGCATTGGTCCACCATCGAGCTGGAATACGCCAAGGGTCTCACCGCGGCCAAGTAATTGATATGTCTTTGGATCATCAAGAGTGAGCGTTGAAAGATCTAAGTCGATGCCCTTGTTTGCCTTAATATTTAGTAAGCAATCATCTAGAACCGATAAATTTCGAAGTCCTAAGAAGTCCATCTTTAAAAGACCGATTGATTCACAGGCGCCCATATCGAATTGCGTAATGATTGCGCCATCAGCCTCACGTCGATGAATCGGAATTACATCGAGCAGTGGCTCCTTACTCAAAATAACGCCCGCTGCGTGCACACCCCATTGGCGCTTTAGCCCTTCAAGGCCACGAGCTGTATCAACAATTCTTTTCGAATCAGGATCAGATTCATAAAGTGACCGAAATTCGCCAGCTTCGCTATAGCGATCATTCTTTGTATCGAATACTCCGGCAAGAGAAATATCTTTACCCATTACTGAAGGTGGTAGCGCTTTAGTTAATTTGTCTCCGATTGCATATGGGTAACCGAGAACGCGAGTCGAATCCTTAAGTGCTTGCTTAGATTTAATTGTTCCGTAGGTAATAATTTGAGCAACTCTATCTTCACCATATTTTTGGGTTGCATATGCGATCATTTCAGAACGTCGACGTTCATCGAAGTCGAGATCGATATCTGGCATCGAGATACGTTCTGGATTTAAGAAGCGCTCGAACAACAACCCATGTTTAATTGGATCAAGTGCTGTGATCCCAAGTGCGTAAGAAACTAATGAACCTGCTGCCGATCCACGACCTGGGCCTACTCTGATTCCAACACTTCTCGCGTGTGAACAGAGATCTGAAACTACTAAGAAGTAGCCAGGAAATCCCATCTTGATCATTACTTCGAGCTCGTAATCTAAACGTTCTTGATATTTCGCTTCAATTGTTCCACCAAGGCGCGCGGCTAAACCCTTATTAGATTCTTTGCGCAACCAAGTATCTTCGCTCTCCCCCTTAGGGACCGGATATTGTGGAAGCAAATTCTCATTCTCGCGCATTGTTACGTTACAACGTTCGGCAATTAATAATGTGTTATCGCAAGCTTCAGGTAGATCTTTGAACAATGTGCGCATTTCTTGTGCACTCTTTAAATAGAACTCATTGTTATCAAATTTAAAACGTTTGGGATCTGCAAGTGTCGAACCTGACTGAACACATAGAAGTGCCTCATGAGATGCCGCATCCTCATGATGGGTGTAATGAAGATCGTTTGTTGCAAGTAGCGGTAGACCCAGCTCTTTGCCGAGTTTCAAGAGATCAGCCTTCACTCGAGTTTCAATATCTATTCCATGATCCATAATTTCTAGATAGAAATTCTCAACACCAAAAATATCTCGGAGTTCAGAAGCTGCAACCTTTGCCTCTTTGTAAGCACCCATACGAAGTCTGGTCTGAATTTCACCACCGGGACATCCAGTCGTTGCAATTATTCCCTTGGAATATTTAGAGAGAAGATCTCGATCCATGCGCGGCTTGTAGTAATAACCTTCGAGGGAGGCAAGTGAGGAAAGTTTAAAAAGATTTGAAAGGCCGTCATTGTTTTCGGCCAACAAAGTCATGTGAGTGTAAGCACCGCCACCAGAGACATCATCTTCGCCTCCATCAGCCCACTTGACTCGCTTCTTCTCGAATCTAGATTCAGGTGCAACATAGGCTTCAATTCCAATAATTGGTTTTACGCCAGCTTTAATTGCTTTCTTATTAAAATCGTAAGCTCCGAAAACATTTCCGTGATCGGTAATTGCAATCGCAGGCATACCTTGATTTGCAACTTCGGCAACCAATTCATCAACGCGCGCCGCACCATCGAGCATCGAATACTCGGTATGAACGTGTAGGTGTACGAAGCCGGAATCTGAAGACATTTGTGAGAGATTACTACTGAGGTTGGGCGGTTTGGCCTTTGGCCAATATTTCTAGAGAGCGTGTCAGGTCAGCTGGATACTCGGAGAAGAAAGCAATCTCTGCGCCGGAAGCCGGATGAATGAATTTCAACTCACGCGCATGGAGCCATGGACGAGTGATCTCGAGTCGTTCGGCAATTGTGTGGTCAGCGCCATAGGTCATATCTCCAACTAATGGATGCCGCAGGGCCGAGAAGTGCACTCGAATTTGGTGCGTACGTCCAGTTTCTAATTCAATTTCCAATAACGAAACTGCCGGAAAGAATTCCAAAGCTTTGTAGTGAGTGATACTTGGCTTGCCATCGGCTACAACTGCGAATCGATAATCTTCACGTGGATGTCGATCAATAGGTGCATCGATTGTGCCTTCAGTAGGATCCATATGTCCTTGAACCAGAGCGTGATAAACCTTCGTAACTGTTCGATCTCTAAATTGTTGTTTGAGATTGCTATAAGAATTCTCATTCTTTGCAATAACCATGAGTCCGGTAGTTCCCACATCCAAACGATGAACGACGCCTTGGCGCTCTGCTGCGCCACTTGTCGAAACTTGATATCCAGCAGCGATAACGCCACCAATAACTGTTGGGCCACGCCAACCCGGACTTGGATGTGCTGCCACCCCGGCTGGTTTATCAATAACAATGACATCGGAATCATCATAAACAACCTTGAAATCTTCAATTGGAGTCGCAGTTAAAACTGGCTCGGTTGCTGCTGCTGGCATTGTTATCTCTAAATAATCATCGGTGTTAACTCGATCAGACTTTGTTAAAGCTTTTCCGCTTCGCGTTATTTCACCATTCTCAATCAAAGTTACGACTGTCGAACGAGATAGTCCGAGCAATCTTGAGAGCGCTGCATCTACTCGCTCTTGATGCAAACCTTCAGGTATAGAGACAAATCGCACTTCACGAGCACTTGGGTTCAGGGTCATTTAACAGCCGATCTTGGCGGTATCTGCGCCCAAATAAGTGAAACTATGGAAACTACTCCGACAACAACGGCGCTGTCAGCAATGTTAAATGTTGGCCAATGTGGAACAGATATCCAGTCAACCACGGCTCCTTGTAAGCCACCAGGGGATCTAAATATTCGATCACTCAAATTTCCAAAGATTCCACCTAGGACTAAACCAAGTGCGATTGCCCATTTTGTTGAATCAATGCGGCTTGCGAAAAAGAAAATAAATCCCGCAACTGCCATTGCAAAAACTGAGAGATATATTGTTTTGCTAGTTGCCAAACTAAATGCGGCGCCAGTGTTGAAGGTTAAATCAAATTTAAGAACATTTCCAAGAATTTTAACTGGTGCATCGCTCAAAAAAGATACAGCTGCATATTTCGTTAAGTAATCTGCGAGGAAGATTAGGAAAGCCGTCACTGCCAACTTTCGTCGAACAACTACATTCAGCGTCGTTCCTCTTTTTGCTTACATGACATACAGAGCGTTGCGCGTGGGAATACTTGAAGTCGTGCTTTACCAATTGAGTTTCCACACTCTTCGCAGCGTCCATAACTCTTATTTTCAATACGCTCAAGTGCGCGTTCAGTTTGAATGACCATATCTCGCGCATTGTAAACAAGTGACATCTCATGCTCGCGCTCAAAAGTTTTAGTACCTGCATCTGCTTGATCATCGCCGGCGCCCATGCCCGCGGCAGCAATTAAATCTTCCATTCCACTTTCAACTTCAGCAAGTTCTGCACGTAGACGAGTTAAATCTTTCGTTAACTCCGACCGCATGGCCTTCATCTCGGTAGCAGTCCAATTTTCAGCACCTTCACTTATAACTAGTGGAGCAGGCGCACTCTTAATTGGCTTCAAGCCAACGCCCTTTTTAATAGTCTTATTAGGGCGAGGTGGTGGCAACATTGTTAAGCGGCGTTCTTCAACAACAACCTCTGCAACTGCAACTTCATTTGGTGTAACTGTGATGGTTGTGGAATTTCCTTTAGTTGTGCTCTGCAACTTTGCGGGAAATGGTTTTCCAACTGGCTTCTTCCCGCTCTTGGCAAGAGATGGCTTAACAATATTTGGAGAGCGTTTGGCCGGCGAAGCCGCCTTGGTGGCGACCTTCTTTGCGGCCTTTGCTGGAGCCTTCTTAACGGCCTTCTTAACGGCCTTCTTAATAACTTTTTTAGCTGGCGCCTTTTTCACGGCTTTTTTTGCTGACTTAGCAGGAGCTTTCTTAACGGCCTTCTTCGCTGCGGTCTTCTTTGGCACGGATCCACCAGTCTCTTCTAAAATCTCTAAATTCACGTATTTCGGAACACGTAAGGCGCAAAGATTAGAACCTTGCGTGCATAAACACCAACTTCGCCGCGCTAGAATTCTCCACGACTCGCAAACTAGGCGCAGAAGAGGCCATCACCTTGGAGCCTGTGAGAAGAGCCGGATACATATTTAAATGTAGCCGGGGTAGAACTTGCTTCGAGTCGCAGTAGAAAAAAGTGGTGCTGAATTTATATTCGGCACAA
>WLIM01000035.1 GCA_009702205.1 Actinomycetota bacterium
AGGGCTAATCCCAATTTGTTTTGGTCTGCGCCTGGCTAATTGGCCAAATGAAACAATAATTCACTCGATATTTCCATTTCTGGGCGCACTTCTTGCGATTTTAGTCATTGTAAATAAAGGCCTAAATGATGCAGTTCATGTTGCTCGTGCTTTTTCCGGACTTCCAAAAATTCAAGATAAAACTGGAATTAATCTCCCAACTAAAGGAATCCTTAGGAAGCTTCGCCAGATTTTCAATTTCTTACCTGCACAACGGATGTTTCATTCTGTCGAATTCACTATGTATGTGGCCGTATTCGGAACATTTAATGAATCTTTGGAAATCGCGCTTGGAATCGCCCTATTTGTCACAGTTGGACATATTGCAGCAATCGTATCTTCAGCAAAACTAAGGAATAATTAACACATGCTGACAATTATCAATCAACTTAGACTGGCCCTACTAGAACTCTTCACAACCACTAAGTATCGAATTATTTTGATCAGCCTAGTTTTAATTGCGGCTTTTATCTCGGTCTCGGAACTTGCAGTAGCAAAGTTGTTCACAAAAATTATTCTCCATGAAGGTACTTTAAGCCACACCAAACTTTTCATTTTCGTTGGGGCATTCTTTTTATTTTTCGGTGGCACCCGAGCAGGGCATTTCCTACAACGAATTTATCGAGTAAATGTTTTTGACAAAGCTTTCAAAGAATCAAGCTCTGAGGTAACTGGGGCAAAAGATAATTGGAGATGGTCACTTGCATTTGAATTGACAAATTTATTGAGCACATTCACCCAACTTGGTGTCATTGTTCTTTTCTTCACCTATTTCAATTGGATCTTTGGTCTGATTAATATTGCGATTCTCCTAATTGTTTTTGAAGTGTATGGCCGACTTTTTAGACATCAGATGGAAGCTCAGCGAGGATTTGTGGTCGCGAGAAAGAATAAAGTCCCGATTGCGAATGTCGTAAGAATTGGAACCAGAATCAAATCCGGTGAAACTGGCATCCTGCTTTCTGGAATTGCCCTTATTTTCTTACTGGGTGCCCTTATTTTCTTCAGCTACAACGGGGACATCAGCAAATCAAATACCGTAGTTCTCTTCTTTGGACTACGTATGCAAAATTCGAATCTTTCAAATATTTCGACCGGCTTAATGAGATTTGCAAGGGCTAGAACACACAGTGAATAACACCTTGCCTTTAACGATTGGCTATTCAACTCTGGCCAGCAGGGCGAAGAATATTAAGTTTTTAGCATCAACTTCGAATCTAGTTGTTATCCAAAATCCTGATTCCAGTGCTTTACCAAATTTCAGTCGTGAAATTACAGTGGTTGAATTACACAGCCGCGGAGTGGCAAAGAGTAGAAATGCTGCAATCGATCACGTTAAATCTAAGTATTTACTCTTTGGCGATGATGACATAACTTTTAACGATGCTGGGATTTCACAAGCTGTAAGTTTTTTAGAATCAAATCCTGACACTTCAATCCTTCTTATGCAAGCCATAGATGAGAGTGGAAAACTACGTAAAAGTTATCCAACAAATGGGTGCGCACTCAAACTTACCAACTCCGCTAAAGCCGCAACCTACGAAATGATGATTCGAGTAGCCGATATAAAGAAAAATGGAATTCGATTTGATGAAAACTTTGGGGCAGGTGCCCCTAACTATTTAGGAGATGAATATATTTTCATTGCAGATGCAATCCGATCTGGCCTTAATGGAAAATTCGAACCGATTACGATTGCAATTCATCCCAGCGAAAGTTCTGGCAGTCTAAGGAATTCATCATCGGACCGTGCGGCCCGAGCAAAGATTTTTAGCAGAGTCTTTGGAGTCTGGGCGCCACTTATGCGCCTGCTATTTTTGATAAAGCCACCATTTAAAAAGTTTGGCATTGTAAATTCCTTGTTATTTATATTTGGCAAATGAAGATTTACGCACATCGCGGATCTTCGGGGAAGAACCCTGAAATGACGAGACAGGCATATCTTGCTGCAATTGAGGATGGCGCCGACGGTTTCGAATGCGATGTGCGGCTATCTAAAGATGGCGAAATAGTCTGCATTCATGATGCAACAACTAATCGGATATCAGGGAAAAAGCTACGCGTTTCAAAAACGTCACTAAGAGAGCTTCAGGGCGCCTATGAAGTAATAGTCCTAAAAGAGCTATTGGATCTCGCTATTGAGGCCCGAAAAGATTTATTGATAGAAACCAAACATCCAACAGTATTTGCAGGTCGGGTAGAACGAAAAGTTGTTGAACTATTGGACACTAATAGCGAGCGAATTAGTTCTTGCGCAATAGAAGTTGTGGTTATGTCATTTTCAAAATTCGCGTTAGGGCGTGTGAAATCAAAGTGGAAAGTTTGCAAGATATCTAAGTATTACTTACCTGCAATATTTTCCAATCGGAAGATTGCAGCTCTTAGCATCGAACTAATTAGTAGGCGGCCATCATTGGTAGCAAAGTTAGCCAAAAAAGGTTCAAGGGTTTTGATTTGGACTGTAAATAAGAAGAATGATTTTGAACTCTGCAAAGAGTTGAAAGTTGATGGCGTAATTACTAATTATCCTAACGATGCGAGAAATTATGGATAAGAAATTATCTAACTTTTATTTTTGGGGAGCAGGATATTTGCTTTTAGTTGTAGCAATTCTGCCACTAACAGCATCTAAAACCGGGGATAGCGAAGTTGTAATAACTCCAAGCAAAGCAGTGCCTCTTCTCTGTTTTAATGTTGTAACTAGCGAACTTAGGACGAGTGATACTGATTTAGGATGCTTGTCACCAGAGGAATCACTAGGGACAGAACCAATTAGCCACACAGATGTTCGACCCACACAAATTGATAGAACTTTTGAAGTTAGATTTTTGGCGGCTCAGGCAGCAGCCAAAGAAGCAGGATTCAAAATTCGCATAACTTCAGGATTTAGAACGCAACAGTTGCAAGAAAAATTGCATGCAGATGCGGTGAAAAAATACGGGAGTGAAGAGGAAGCCTCGAAGTGGGTCTTACCTAAAGAAATTTCCCACCACACATGGGGCACTGCAATAGATGTGAATTATCCTGGTGATCGAAAGGCTGATAAATGGCTGGAAGAGAACGGCTCAACTTATGGCTTGTGTCGCGTTTACAAGAACGAATGGTGGCATTTTGAGCCTGTAATTGCGCCAGGAGAGCCTTGCCCGCCAATGATGGCAAATGCCCTCGAAAGCCTTCCAGTAAGCGGCAAACTAAATAGCTAGCGGAGCATCTTTCGCTAGTGGTGGGCGACAAACAACACCGCTTGCACCATTTAGAGTCCAAGAACCTGCGCTATGTGGAATCAAAATTGCGTCGCCCTTTACGGCATCGATAGCGGAATGGTTTTCAAATGCAATATTTCCATTGCCTTCTAATACCAACATGATGCTAAAGCCCGCAGCCACCTTGCTGTTAGTGCCGGCAAGATAATCAGCGCGGAAGTAAGGGTCCGCAACCGCAGTAAAAACTGATTGATCAGTGTTGCTAAACAATCGGTTAGAGAAAACTAATTTACTTGCTTCATCTTTCTCAATTGGTGTGTAACGAAGAGCATCCAAGACGGTATCAAAACCTAATCCAAGGTGACCATCTTTTACGCCATCAACTGCAAAGTCATTCCATTCAAGCAAAGCTGAAAGATCAGTAGGTTCTTGAAGTTCAAGAACGAAAATACCTGCACCAATTGCATGCGGTGTTCCTGCTGGAACAAAAACAGTATCGCCGGCTCTCACTTCAAACTTTTGAAGTGAAGCTAGTAGACCATCGGAATCTCTTGCATCTACCATCTTTGAAACTTCAGTCTTCTTTAACTCTTTACTAAATCCAAGACCAACACTTGCACCTGCCGGTGCCTCCAAAATAATCCAAGCTTCAGTCTTTCCATGTTTTAGCGAGAGATGATCTTTAGCGAACTTACGATTTGGGTGGTAATGAACAGGAAGTCTTTGGTCTGGATCAAGTAACTTCATTAATAATTCTGTGCTTGCGCCAAAAGTATTTAAGTGTTCAGCACCAAGCCATTGTTCTGGGTTAGCAATAACAGAATCACGAAGATAACTTCCATCTGAAAGTGTTGATAGACCCATAGTCTTCTCGCCAAAGCGAGTTGTCATCGAACCAATCCACTCTTCTGGGCGCATCGGGCCACCAGGTCCATTGCGTAGCGCCCCTATTCGGTAGCCACCTTTGTAGAAGTGATCAAATTGGTTAGAAGCGAGTTTCTGAGGAGTAATCATGGATGGCAATTTACTATGACAATACTTTTTTCGCACTAACTCCGAAAACTATTGCCAATATGGCTGGCAGCAACATCGCCCAGCGCAAGGTGATTAAGTCTGATAGAAATCCAATTAATGGTGGCCCAATAACAAAGCCGAAATATGCAACACCAGTAACCAATGCAACGCCTTCAGCGGCAGAGACTTGGCCAGAATACTTTTCGTTGGCTAATTTTCCGGTGGCGCTAATCATCATTGGAATAATTGTTGAGAGCCCAATTCCGAGTAAGAACCAACCAATAATTACGCCATCAATATTTCCAGCAAGCAAACCTAAGCCAAGTCCAAAGCCGGCAATCAATCCAGACCAAGTTAGAAGTTTTACGACCCCAAATTTATGAGCTAGAAAATCCCCGGACAATCTTCCAATGACCATTGTGAAGGAGAAGAAGACATAAGGAAGCGCTGACATAAACACAGTTGCGTGATAACCATCTCTGGCTAAGACTCCACCCCAGTCGCTTGCCGCACCTTCACCGAGAGCTCCGCATAATCCAAGGAGTCCAAGAATTAAAAATCTGCTTGGTGTCTTACGCTTTTCATGTTTTTCAAATATATGTTGATCAGCAGATGCGGCAAGAAACCAATTTCTCGTAATTATTGCTATTACAAAGATAAAGAGACCAATAATTAAGGCATGGATGCGAATTGAAATATTTGTTGTCGCCAGTAAACCACCGAATGCCCCACCAGTTAAACCACCAATAGACCACATTGCGTGGAAAGTGCTCATAACGCGTTTGCCAGCTTTATCTTCAAGCGCAGCAGCATGTGCATTCATTGAAAGATCGTGAGTTGAAGATAGAACTCCGTAAGCAAATAGCGAGAATAAAAACCACGGCAGATTAAAAAGTAATCCAACGAGAGGGACTGCAAGAGCTAAGGTAAAAGCCGCATATTTAGTAACTGGACCACTTCCATATTTCGCAGCGCTTCTGCTTGCTGGCCGAAGGGCTGAAAGCACACCAATTGAGGCGCAGAAAAGCGAAGCACCCAAGACGCCATTTGATATTCCCAATTCGCTTTTGAAATCTGGGATTCTGGAAACGAAGTTTCCAACCGAAAAACCATTAATTAGAAATGCAATTAGGGTTGCAAGGCGGGCCTTTCGATAGCCATCATCTTGAAACATGAGGTAATCGTATCTTTAGCATCTACTCTTTACCCCATGTTAGAAATGAATGGCACTAACTTCATTGCGGAAAATGAACGCAACGGAAGTCCTAGATCTTTATTCTGGCCATGGGCAGCAGCAAATGTTTCATTACTAGCTCTCTCTTATGGTTCATTCTTTCTTGGATTTGGAATCTCATTTTGGCAAGCAACTCTTGCTGCCATTATTGGGACTGTGGCCTCTTTCTTTTTAGTAGGCGTTAGTTCACTTGCTGGAAAACGCGCAAATGCACCAACGATGACACTTTCACGTGCCGCATTTGGTGTTAAAGGAAATGTTGTTCCGGGGCTTCTTTCATATTTAATTTTTGTTGGTTGGGAGACTGTTTTAGTTTCACTAGCAACACTTGCAACCGAAACAGTTTTAACTAGAGTTGGAAATATCGAACCAAATATTTCACGAATCCTCGGATTTTCAATTGCTGCAGGTCTCACGATCTTTGGTGGCGTTCTAGGCTTTCAAGTAATTATGAAGTTGCAAAAAGCATTAACGATCGCAACGATTATTCTCACCCTTGGCTACATTGTTTTGACAGCAGATCAAGTTAATTGGAGCCAAGTTTCTGCTATTCCAAGTGGCAACTTCCAAGCGTTTATAGGTGCACTAATTTTTGGTGTTACTGGAATCGGATTGGGTTGGGTGAACTCAGCCGCTGACTATTCAAGATACTTACCGCGTAGCGCTTCAAGTAAAGGCGTTATTGGCTGGACCGTATTTGGGGCTTCAATAGTTCCAGTCGTATTAGTTATATATGGTTCACTGCTTGCAGGAAGTAGTAAAGAACTTGGCGAAAAGATTGCAATGGACCCAATTGGAGCGCTTACAACGTTGGTACCAACTTGGTATTTAATTCCATTCGCTATCGTCGCAATTCTTGGTCTTATTGGTGGCGCAATACTTGATCTTTATTCATCTGGAATCACGCTAGTTTCCGTAGGTCTTCCAGTAAAGCGACACATTGCAGCATCGATTGATGCAGTAATCATGACAATTGGAACTATTTATATTGTCTGGATTGCCGGAGATTTCTTTGGGCCGTTCCAGGGTTTTCTAATAACTCTTGGAGTACCAATCGCAGTCTGGTCTGCAATATTTGTGGCAGATGTTATTTTGCGGAAAAAAGATTATGCAGAAGCTGACTTATTCAATGCACAGGGTAGATATGGCGCCTGGAATTTTCGCTCATTAACTCTAATCGTCATTGGCTCACTCGTTGGTTGGGGATTTGTTACAAACACTTTTGCGAGTTGGCTATCTTGGCAAGGTTATCTATTGGATTTAATTGGTGGCAAGAATGGACCTTGGGCCTATTCAAATATTGGCGTGATAATTGCTTTGGCGATTGGTTTCTTCGGACATATTTTGCTTTCTCGCAAGCGCATAGCTTCGCAGGAGATATAAAAAAGCCCCGCAAAAATCACGGGGCTTTTAAACTTTATTTTTAAATAAATGAAGTTGTAATTGCGCAGGCAATTCCTGAAACTGCAACCCAAGTGAACCAAGATGCAGCAGTACGGATTCGCCAAGATTCAAGAACCGGATCAACGCTAGCTCTACGGCTTCTTACAACTAAACCAAGAGCGATAAATCCAGCAACAATGTAGTGGAACATATTTGCACCGGCGATAACTGTCCAGCAGGATGCATATGCACCTTCGAAAGCACCAGACTCTTTATCAATGAATGGCATATTTGCGAGTTGGTGGAATTGGTAATAGCCACCGTAAACATATGCAACCAAAGTAATTAGTGAGAAGCTTCCTTGGTGGCTTGGATCGCGCTGAGCGAGTTTATGAACCAATGCACCAACAACTAGCGGCAGAACTGCCATCCAGCCAGAAGAGACACTTAATGTGTGACCTTCTTTTGGAATCCAGCCACCATTTTGATCTAGGTTTCGCAAGTAGAAATAAGAGAAGATTAATCCGAATACAAAAGCGCCATCGGCAACAATTAGTAATCGAACTCCAAGACGTTCACGACGACCAACAACTTCAGGTGCGTCATGGTGGATGTGGAATTTAGTATCTGATGACATTACTTTGCACTCCTTCCATATCCATATGGATCACTAGTTACAACTGGTGGGGTATCGAAATTAACTAACGGAACTGGATAAGGAACAGTCCATTCAAGTGATTTAGCGCCCCATGGATTCATAGGAGCAATCTTTCCGTGTCGCCAAGAATGAATTACTGCCCAGAGCAGAATTATGAAACCAATTCCAATTGTGTAAGCGCCCATTGTGCTGACCATATTGGAGGTTGCAAATTGTTCTGCATAGTCAACAACGCGACGTGGTTGACCTTCTGCGCCCGCAATAAACATTCCGAGATACAGAACTTGGAATCCGATCTGAACTAACCAGAATGATAGGTAGCTTGCACGTTCGTGCAACATATGGCCTGTCATCTTTGGATACCAGTATGAAAGTCCAGCAACAGCGCCAGTTAGTGCGGCGCCCATTAGCGTGTAATGGAAGTGCGCAGTTACATACATTGATCCGTGAAGATACATATCGGCTGGCACATCTGAAAGATAAAGACCAGTGATTCCACCAATCAACATGTTCCAGAGGAATGCATAAACGCCGAGCATAGGAACTTTGAGCCAAGGCTTTCCATTCCAAAGAGTTCCAAGAATTACTAAGAAAATAAGTCCAGTAGGAACTGAAATCATTTCTGTTGTAACCATGAAAGGTCCATTAAGCATTGGCATCCAACCAGATATGTACATGTGGTGGGCCCAAACCAAGACTGACAAACCAGCAATTCCGGCGAAACCAACAATCGCTGCGGTGTGAGAGAACAAAGGTTTGCGTACAAAGACTGGAACGATTTCCATAAGTATTGCAACTCCAGGAATCAGAATTACATAAACCTCAGGGTGTCCCATAATCCAGAACAAGTGTGCATATAGCCAACCGGTTCCACCGACATTCGCATCAAAGAAACCAGTTAGGAATGAGCGGTCCATTGCAGTCATGATCATTGAGAGCATGAATGTTGGAAACGCTGGGATTGCGAGAGCAACTGAAACTGTCGCGCCAATTACGAAAATTGGAACGCGGTTCCATGACATTCCTTTAGCGCGCATCGCAATAACAGTTGCAGTGATATTTGCTCCGGCAACTGCAGTTGATACTGCAAAGATAATAATTGTTGCGATAAATGCATTCATTCCTGGGCCTGCTTGAACGCTTAGTGGTGCATATGCCGTCCAGCCAGTTGGGATACCACCCAAGAACCATGCGCTGCATAGAACTGGGATAGCTGTAAATAGAACCCACCATGAAAGCGCATTCAATCTTGGGAAAGCCATATCGGCTGCACCAATCATGATTGGCATTATGTAGTTACCAAAAGGACCTGTTGCAACAATGATCATTGCAATAATCATTGTTATTCCGTGCAACCCAACTAAAGAGTTATATACAGAAGGTGTAATGAAATGGCCACCAGGGTTTGCAAGATCTGTGCGAATCATCATCGCCATTGCTCCGCCAACTGCAAGAAGCGCGATAACTCCCCAAAGATATTGAATGCCCACCACTTTGTGGTCGGTGCAATATTTGAAGTAACGCTTTATTCCTTGGCCATCTCCTGCCATGTAAAGCTGTTCTTCTGCAGTTAAATCTTTTCCAATTAGCCAACGAATTGGTCCGATAAAAGCGCCGATACCTGCAAGGAAGCCGATGCTCCACATAAACAT
>WLIM01000036.1 GCA_009702205.1 Actinomycetota bacterium
GGTCATTGGATCCGCACTTCAGATCGCAATGATTGCCTATGGATATGTAGTAACTCCGATGTATTTTATGGGCGCACTTTTTGGCTTTCTCTGGATTGCGGCCTTTCTAGTGGGACGCAAGGGTGAGGCCATCCGAGCCGAACTTCTAAGGCAGAGACCCCTCAAATAACTAGGGAAATTCCTGGATTAAGAACTTTCCGTCTACCGCATTAGACTAACGCCCGTGAATTCCCAAAAAATAGAACGCACCTTAATCCTGGTCAAACCAGATGGCGTCCGTCGATCATTAGTAGGCGAAGTTGTTCGACGTGTTGAAACTAAAGGTTATGAAGTTGTTGGTTTGAAAATGATTACACCAACTCGTGAAATTCTTGAAAAACATTATGCCGAACATGAAGGCAAACCTTTTTACGAACCACTACTTGAATTTATGTTGTCAGGTCCTATCGTGGCAATGATTGCGCAAGGAAATCGTGTTATCGAAGGCTTCCGTAAATTAGCGGGAACAACAGATCCAACAACTGCAGAGCCAGGAACTATTCGTGGCGATCTAGCTCGTGATCAAGGAACTAAAGTTGTTCAAAATATTGTTCATGGTTCTGATTCACCAGAATCAGCTGCACGTGAAATTGCAATTTTCTTCCCCGAGTTAAATTAAGTGAAAGGTCTCAAATGAGCAAAAAGAATCCAAATCGTATGTCATTTATCGGAAGAGATATGGCTGTCGACTTAGGAACCGCTAATACATTGGTTTATGTTCGCGGTCGCGGAATTGTTCTAAATGAGCCAAGCGTTGTTGCAGTAAACCAAGACACAGGCGGAATCCTTGCTGTTGGTCTTGAAGCAAAGCGCATGATTGGTCGCACGCCTGGAAACATCGTTGCGATTCGTCCACTTAAAGATGGTGTTATTGCTGACTTCGACACAACAGAGCGCATGCTCCGTTACTTTATTCAAAAAGTTCATCGTCGCCGTTACCTAGCAAAGCCAAGAATTGTTGTCTGCGTTCCATCAGGTATTACCGGTGTTGAACAGCGCGCAGTTAAAGATGCTGGTTATGCTGCAGGTGCACGTAAGGTTTACATTATTGAAGAGCCAATGGCAGCAGCAATTGGTGCAGGGCTCCCAATCCACGAACCAACAGGAAACATGGTTGTAGATATTGGTGGCGGAACAACAGAAGTAGCTGTTATTTCTCTTGGTGGCATCGTTACTGCGCTCTCAATTCGTGTTGGCGGCGACGAGCTAGATCAGGCAATTATTGATTGGGTTAAGCGCGAATACTCACTATTACTAGGTGAGCGCACTGCAGAAGAAATTAAGATGGCAATTGGTTCTGCATACCAACTTCCTGGCGAACCAGATGCTGAAATCCGCGGACGCGATCTTGCAACTGGACTTCCAAAAACTATTCGGGTTTCTGCAGAAGATATTCGCAAGGCACTTGAAGATCCAGTAAACCAAATTGTTAATGCCGTTAAGAGCACACTCGATAAGACTCCACCAGAACTTGCCAGCGATCTTATGGATCGTGGAATTGTTCTAACTGGTGGCGGTGCTTTGCTTCGTGGACTAGATGAAAGACTTCGCCACGAAACTGGAATGCCAGTTCATATTAGCGAACGTCCACTACAAGCAGTGGCTGAAGGTTCAGGTAAGTGCGTTGAAGAGTTCGAAGCCTTGGAAAAGGTTTTGATTTCTGAACCTCGCCGTTAAGGAGAAATAAAGTGGCAGGTGGTGGCAACAATCGCTCACGGCTTTTGCTTGTCATTCTTCTTGTTACTTCACTCTTCTTAATTACTCTCGACTTGCGTGGCGTAAGTGTCACCAAGAATTCCCGCAATGCAACTCAATCTTTTCTTGCACCGATTCAGCGGGGAGTATCAGACCTCTTTTCGCCAGTCGGTAATCTCTTCTCTGATATTAAGAATTTTGGAAAGACTAAAGCCGAGCTTCGCGATTTAAAACGCGAGAATGCAAAGCTTAGAAAGAAAGTAATTCTAAATAAGGATACAACTGGTCAACTCAAGAAATTGAAGAACGTCTTAAATCTTGCTGGCAGAGGTAGCTACAAAGTTGTTTCAGCTCGAGTGATCGGTAAGGGCAGTTCATCAACATTTAGTCAGACCATAACAATTGATGCTGGTTCAAATGATGGCGTCAAAAAAGATATGACAGTCATGGGCGAACTTGGTTTAGTGGGAGTTGTTAAGAGCACCACTTCAACTTCAGCAATTGTTCTGCTCATGAACGACCCAACTTTTCGTATCGGTGTTCGAATCGCCAGAAGCCAGAGCATTGGCGTTTTAATGGGTGAAGGAGATAACAGTTACACGCTTCAGCTCTTGGATCCGTCGGGGAGTATTGAGAAAGATGATGTTCTGCTCTCGCTTGGCAGTGATAACAACAAGCCTTTCGTTCCAGGTCTTCCGGTTGGTTATGTAAAAGATGTAAAGAACACAAGTGCAACTCTTACTCAAGAAGCGAGTGTCCGAAGCTATTCAAATTTAGGAAGCCTTGGAGTTGTATCAGTAATTGTGAAGAGCTCTAATGGCGGACCGAAAGATGCACTGATTCCACGTCCAACACCAACTCCAACAACAACCATTTATGTAACCCAATCACCAGCTCCAGAAGTTTCACCTTCACCGTCCAGCAAGGCTAAGAATTGAGTTGGTCTCGCGCCAGTTTTAGTGCGCTCTTACTACTTTTCTTCTTCGTCATTCAAGAATCTGCAATATCAAAAATCAATTTTCCAATATCTGGCTTCTCGCTTTATCTCTGCGTGCTTCTTGGGTTAATGGCGCTAGAAGATAGATTTGGCGCAATTGCACTTGGCTTTATCGGTGGAATCATTCTTGATTTATCGCCATCTTCAGATTCACCTTTTGGGAAATGGTCACTGATTCTTACTCTGGTCGGATATCTCTTCTCGCGAAATCGCGAAAGCATTGGCGACTTCACAGAACGGCCACTTGCATTTGTTCTCTTTGTCTCCGCTGGAGCAACTGCGACACTGCTCATTTTTCTAATTTTTGGAATTATTCTCGGTGAAAACAATGGCGCAGTGCTAACTAACCTTCAGACGGTAATTGGTAATGGAATCTGGACACTTTTGTTCTCATCCATCCTTCTTCCTGGCTTAGTTAAATTGCGAGAGTTCACGCTAACTTCTAGAGAGCGAATATGAGTCTTCGCTCCAGGTTAAATTTAGTAATTGTTCAAGCACTAATTATTTCATTGATGCTTGCGCTAACTGGGCGGCTTTTCTATCTGCAAGTTGCTGCGGGAATTAAATACCGCGATGCGGCACTAAGTATTCAGAGCCGAGATGTTGTAAATCCAGCAATTCGCGGAGCAATAGTTGATAGCTCGGGAATTCCCCTAGTAATGGATAGACCAGGAATGGTTATTTCGGTAGACCGCAGCAAGATCGACAAGTTGCCAGATAAGGGCACGGCAGTGTTGGCTCGAGTTGCGAAATTAGTTGGCAAAACTCCCGAGAATGTTTTTGTTGGCACCAGACTTTGCGGTGAATTGCCTGCTTCACAAAATGCAGGATGTTGGAAAGGAACTCGTTTCCAACCAATCCCGGTTACTCGAACTGCAACTAAAGAACAAGCACTTAAAGTTCTGGAGAATTCAGATCTCTTCCCGGGAATTTCTGCAATGTCAGTGCCAGTTCGCAGTTATCCATCGATGGCCGGGGAGAACGGGGCACATGTCCTTGGTTATGTTGGATCTGTAAATGAAGAAGATTTATTGGATACTTCAAAGAATTATTATCGCGAAGAGACAATCGGAAAAGACGGCTTAGAGTTTCAATACGATAAATACTTGCGTGGGCGCGCTGGAATTAAGACGGTAATTGTCGACCGCAAAGAGGCAGTCACAAAACAGGCGGTAAGCACTCAGCCAATCGCGGGATTTAATTTAGTGACAAATCTTGATGCCAGACTTCAAGCAGCAACTGAAAAAGCACTTGAAACTTCGGTGCGCAGAGCTCGTTCATTGGGAAACCGTGCAGATGGCGGTTCTGCAATTGTTATGGATGTTAAGACTGGAAAAATTCTGGCACTGGCCTCTTATCCAACTTACGATCCAAATATTTGGCAGGTTGGTCTAACGCAGAAACAAGCAAAGAATTTATTTAGCGAAGCTGCGGGCGTTCCTGCGTTAAATCGACCAATGCAAGGCATGTATGCACCGGCTTCTACTTTCAAAGCAGTATCTGTGGTTGCGGCAATGAATGCTGGTTACGACATGAACGCTTCATATAAATGTCCGGCAAAGGTTCAAATTGGTAATCGCGAATTCGCGAACTTCGAAGTGAAATCTCAAGGCACAATTAATATGAAGCGGGCAATTGCAATTTCATGCGACACGATTTGGTATCAAATAGCCTATGACGAGTGGGTTAGAGATGGTGGCTTATCACCACACTCAGGTTTACATGATTATTTCTTTACTGCGGCAAGAGGCTTTGGCCTAGGGAAAATAACCGGAATCGATCTGCCAAGTGAGGCCTCTGGGCGCCTTCCAGATCGCCAATGGAAAGAGAGCTTCTATAAACAAAATAAAGATTTTTATTGCAACTTTAAGAAGCGTGCTAAGAAATCAGATCTAACTGCATACCTAATTGAGATTGCTCGTGAGAATTGTATTGATGGAAATGTTCTTAGAGCTGGTGACGCTGTTAACTTCTCAATCGGTCAAGGCGACACCTTATTAACACCGATTCAAATGGTTCAGTTATACGCAGCTATTGCAAATGGCGGGACTATCTACAAACCAGAAATTGCTCGAGCAGTTGTTAAACCAGGTGGGGAAGTAGTCAAAGAATTTCTGCCACAAGTTATGGCGACTAATGTGCTTTCAAAGAAATCTTCTAAATTCTTACATCAGGCTCTTCGCGCAGTAGTAACAGAAGGAACTGCGGCTGGAGTTTTCTCGGGATTCCCGGTAACGGTCGCAGGAAAAACTGGAACCGGTCAAGATTTAGGACATAACAAAGATGGTTCAGCAAAAGGTGATACATCTTGGTTCTCATCATTTGCACCAGTTGAAGATCCACAATATGCAGTTGTTATGGTTGTATCGCAAGGTGGATTCGGTGCCTCAGTTTCTGCAGTTGGTGTCCGCGATATATATGCGGCCTTGTATGGAGTTACTGGCGGAAAAATTGATCCGACAAAACAAATTTTCCCAAATGGCGTGCCAAGCAAATTGCCTAAAGTTGATCCAAAGAACGCTAAGTTGGTTACGCCATGAGTATTTATTCACAACGCAGCCGCCGCGATCGCCTTCGGGAGAACTTCGGGCAATTTGATCGATTATTAACATTTTCAGTTGCTGCACTATTAATTCTTGGAACTCTGCTTGTTTATGCTGCAACTAGAAATTGGTTTGCCTCACAAGGCCTTGATCCGCAATATTATTTAAAGCGCCACGTCGTTAACATTTTAATTGGTGGCTTACTTGCCTATGGAACCACGCTAATTGACTATCGATTACTGCGCGCCTATACGCCAATTGTTTGGGGCCTTGCTGTTCTTGGGTTGATTATTGTTTTGATTCCGGGGCTTGGCAGTGAAATTAACGGAGCGAAAGCTTGGATTTCTTTCCCTGGTGGATTCCAAATTCAACCTGCTGAGTTAGCAAAAATTGGAATCATTGTTGGAATTTCCATGATTCTTGCCGAGAAGCGAGATCGTGATGCAAACCCAACGGATCAAGATGTAATTAAAGCTCTAGCAATAGCAGCCCTTCCCATTTTATTAATTTTGCTTCAACCCGATCTTGGAACCGTAGTAATTATCAGCGCAGCAATAGTTGCAATTATAGGAACTTCCGGGGCGCCAACTCGTTGGGTTGTTGGGTTACTACTTCTTGCCGTTGTTGGTGGATTCGTTGCAGTTCAAACCGGGGTAGTTGATAAGTACCAAGTTGCAAGATTGCAATCCTTTGTTGATCCATCTGCCGATCCACAGGCAACCGGATATCAGCTTCGCCAATCTAGAATCACAATTGGCTCCGGTGGAATTATTGGTAAAGGATTATTTAATGGACCACAAACAAATGGTCGATTTGTTCCGGAACAACAAACTGACTTTATTTTCTCAGTTGCTGGCGAAGAGTTAGGTTTTATCGGCAGCGGATTTATTCTCCTTTGTTACACCTTATTTTTCTTACGGGCCTTTGCCATTGCACGAAGGACAAATGATTTATTTGGAAGGCTAGTCTGCGTAGGTGTAATCGCTTGGTTTGCATTCCAAACCTTTGAAAATATTGGAATGACGATGGGTATGGTGCCGATGACTGGTGTCCCACTGCCATTTATCTCATATGGCGGATCTAGCATGTTTGCTAATTTGATTGGGCTTGGCCTTATTCAAAACGTCCATTTGCGCACCAGATAAGAGTTTTAGCTAATAATTTTCGCCTGCTATGCGGGGGCGAAGTTGGTCTTTAGCCAACTTTTAGGCAATACTTTCACCTAGCATTTCGCGCTCCGAGCGGCCTCACCTTCCAAAGTGAATCTGAAGGCCTTAATTACTCGAGGTAGCAGCAGATGCAAAAGCTTTCAAAAGGAAGTTTTAATTATTTTTAGTTTTTAGATGAGGATTTAGTGTTATGGCTATAGTGCCAAAAGGTGCGCGTAAGCGTGCAAGCAAAAAATCTGCAGCCAAGGCTGCGGCAAATCAACCTACAGAAACTCCAGAAGTTGTTGAAGTTGAAGCGGTAGAGAAGAAATCTGCCAAGAAAACTGCAGCTCCGAGTATTCCGGTTCCGATGTTTCAAGCAGCGCCTGAAGCAGTTGCGCCTAAGAAGGCAAAAGCAAAAGCTGAGGTTGCAGAAGTTGCGATCGAAGAAGAGTCAGATTCTGATTCCGCATCTCGCCGTCGCCGTCGTGGTGGCCGAGGTCGCCGTCGTGGTGGAAGAGAAGCAGGCGAGAGCACAGAGGAACGCGACTCCGATTCTGATGAAGTTTTAGATGCTGGTGATATCTCGCAAGAGAGTGAAGATTCACAGTCAACATCTCCTCGTCGCAGACGTCGCCGTCGCGCAAAGGGAGATGGTGTCACACCTGGTGAAACTATTGAAGAAGATGGCGTAATAACTGTTGTAAAGGTTAGAGAGCCAAGAGAACGTAAAGCCCGCGAAGATCAACCAACTCGTCCCGATCGCAATGATCGTGGTGGCCGCAACCGCAACCGCAATGATCGTGGTGGCCGCAACCGCAATGATCGCGAACCAAGAGATTTTGTTCGCCGCCGCGGAACTGTAATTACAGAATCAGAATTCTTAGCTCGTAGAGAGAATGTTGATCGCCAAATGTTGGTTCGCCAAGCTGGCGATCGCACACAGATTGCAGTTCTTGAAGACAAGATCATGGTCGAACACTATGTAAATAGAAACAGCAACATCTCTTATGTTGGAAACGTTTACTTAGGAAAAGTTCAGAATGTTCTTCCGTCAATGGAAGCGGCTTTCGTAGACATTGGTAAGGGCCGAAATGCAGTTCTATATGCCGGTGAAGTTAACTGGGATACCGCAGGACTTGCAGATGGCGCACCTCGCAAAATTGAACATGTATTAAAGACTGGGCAATCGGTATTAGTTCAAGTAACTAAAGATCCAATTGGTCAGAAAGGTGCACGTTTAACAAGTCAGATTTCACTTCCTGGTCGTTACTTGGTTTATGTGCCTAGTGGCGAAATGAGCGGAATCAGCCGCAGACTTCCAGATCAAGAACGTTCACGTTTAAAGAGCATCCTTAAGAACTTAATTCCAGAAGATGCTGGTGTAATTGTTCGTACCGCATCTGAAGGTGCTACCGAAGAAGAACTCGAGCGCGATGTAACTAGATTGAAAGCGCAATGGGAAGATATCGAAGCTAAGTCAAAGGAATCCGGCACAAATGCGCCAGCGCTTCTTTACTCAGAGCCAGATTTAACCGTTCGCGTTATTCGAGATATTTTTAATGAAGATTTCGACAAGTTAATCGTTCAAGGCGATCAAGCTTGGGAAGATATTAATAATTACCTTGGACATATTGCGCCAGAACTAACAGCAAAGATTGAAAAGTGGACAGGTGCTCGCGATCTATTTGTTGAAAATAGAATTGAAGAGCAGCTTGCAAAGGCCTTCGATCGCAAGGTTTATCTACCATCAGGCGGTTCACTAGTAATTGACCGTACTGAAGCAATGATTGTTATTGACGTTAACACCGGTAAATTCATTGGTAAGGGTGGAAATCTTGAAGAGACTGTTACTAAGAACAACTTAGAAGCAGCCGAAGAAATTGCACGCCAACTTCGCCTTCGCGATATGGGTGGAATTGTTGTAATCGACTTCATTGATATGACCCTTGAATCAAATAGAGATCTTGTTCTCCGTCGATTAATTGAATGCTTAGGTCGCGATCGAACGAAGCATCAGGTCGCAGAAGTAACTTCACTTGGTTTAGTTCAAATGACTCGCAAACGCGTAGGTCAAGGACTTATTGAAGCGTTCTCTACAACTTGCGAAAGTTGTGGCGGTCGCGGAATTCATATCCACTCAGAACCTGTTAAAAAGGTTGCACTAGAGAAAGATATGGAACAACGTTATGTGCCACAGGTTCATGGCGATGAATCAGAAGCACAGAGCGAAGATGCCGAAGCAATCGAAGAAGTTGCTGAAGTTGAGAAGGCTCCTGCCGAGAAGGCACCGGCCCAAAAGCGCCGTCGCCGTGCGGTAAGCACTGGGGTAATCACTCCAGAATAGGGCCAGTTCTAGCCGGTTTGACCTGAAGGCCAGGCGCTCCGTATCCTTACCCTCTGCCAGTTTCCTGGCTTATTAATTAAATGTTTTTGGAAAGGTGTCACCGTGTATGCGATTGTAAAAGCAGGCGGCCGTCAAGAGAAGGTTGCCGTTGGCGACACAGTTATTGTCGATCGTATCGATGCAAAAGCCGGTGCAGCTGTTTCATTCCCAGCTTTA
>WLIM01000037.1 GCA_009702205.1 Actinomycetota bacterium
GGCCTCCGGGCCGCACGTTGAATACTCCGTTCCTCACTTCGCCTCCCTTTGCGCCCTGGCCAGCCCTTCGTCGAGACTGGTGTAGCGGAAATCCGGAAACGCCTGCCGGGTCGCCGCGCTGTCGAACGCCCGGTAGCCGTTGTGCGGCATCGGCCCCGAGCGCGGGCTGCCCTTGATGGCGACCGCCTTGCCCGACAGACTCACCACTTTTTCGGCGATTTCGCGGAACGAATGCACTTCGCCGGTGGCGACATTGAGGGAACCTGTGCTGCGCCGGAACAGCACGCGAGCGATCAACTCGGCGACGTCGTCGACGCAGACGTGGTCGCGGCGCTCTTCCCCCTCACCGAAGAGCACGATGCCCTCGCTCTTGGCGGCCAGGCGCCGGAACTTGTTCGGCCCGTAGCCGTTGTGCGGGTCGCCGGCACCGTAGATCAGCGTCGGCCGGACCATGGCCAGCGGCGATTTCACCTCGGCACGGAACATCAGTTCGCGCGCCAGGTGCATGACTCCGTGCAACGAGCCGGGTGCCGCGGTGGAGACCTCGGTGAGCGGTTCGGCGCTGTCGAAGAAGATCGCGTCCGAACTGACATTCACGACGTGCGCGACGGGGCGCAGCGCGAGCGCGCGCAGCATCGCGCGCACCATGAGCATGTTCTCAACCAGCATTTCGGCGTTCTTGACCGGGGCCCGCGCGGAAACCGCCACGAACGCGTCATCCGGCGCCAGGTAACCGGCCAGCCGCTCGTGGGCATCGTGTGCCATCAGGTCAACCTCGCCCCTGCCCAGCGCAAGGACCGGCACGCCATCGCGAGCCAGGCGCGAGCTTACGGCGCCGCCGACAAAGCCCGCTGCGCCCATCACGACGACGCGTTTGGGCGGGACGGTAGTGGAATTCAGGTGTTCGAGCATGGTTGTGTGGTCACTGCCTATCGATCCGACGCGAGCAGGGGCGGACGCCCCAGCGTGTACATGTCCAGCCCCGAGGCATGCGCAGCCTTGAGGTCGAGCACCCCGTATGGATCCAGCACTATCCTGCCACGCATCGCGGCCGCGATGGCGTCGCACGGGATGGCCCGGTACTGAGGCCACGGCGTGAGGATCATCAGCGCATCAGCGCCTTCCAGCGCGGCAATCGGGTCGGCCGCGCCCGCCGCCGTGGCGTGCCCCGCCGCGGACGCGGGCACCAGCGGGTCGTGGATCCGCAATTTCGCCCCGGGCAACTGGGCAAGCGTAGCGAGCGAGGGGGAGTTTTTCACGGAGTGCGTATTTTCCTTGTACGCAAGACCCCACACGGCAACCGTAGCATCAGGCTTGGCCTGGAGCAGTGCCGCCCGGATCGTGACAGCCGCCCAATCGCGCCGATGCCGGCTGTTGGCAATCCAGGCGCGCACCATGCCGGCATCTGTGCCGAGCCGATCGGCAAAGGCGCATACCGTGGCCAGGTCGCGCTCGAGGTTCCCGCCCGCGATGCCGAGGCCGGGAGCGAGGTACGAGTACTGCCCGATGCGCCGGTCGAGTTTGAGCGCCGGCACGATCTCCGACCAGTCCGCGCCGATCTTTTCGCACAACTCGGCCAGCGTATTGGCGGTGCTCACCGAAGCGACCAGGCACATGTTGATCGATATCTTGGCCAGTTCCGCGCTCTCGTATCGCATCGGCAGGATGGGGCAGCCATGGGCTTCGAGGAACGTCCTGTATGCGTCCGGAAGTGGTTGTGCTGGGTCAGCGCAGCCGACGATGTAGCGCTCGGGCAGCAGCGCGCGCTCGACGGCACGACCGAAGATAAGCGTTTCGACCTGGTAGTAGAGGATGCGGTCAGCGCGCTGCTTGCCGCGCGTAAACCCGGGCGGCACCTGCGAAAGGACCACGATGACCGCATCGGCCCGGGCAGCGCCGAGAACCTTATCGAGCAGGGCGTTGATGGGTCCCAGGTCGCTGCCACCCTCGTCGTCCGTGGGCACGTCCGGGGCCACGTAGATCACGTCACAGGCTGTCAGGTCGGCAGGGTCGCCCGTGAACGACAGGCGCTCGCCGTTGCGGGCGACTAGGTCATCCAACTGGGGCTCGGACACCGGCAGCACACCGCGTGCAAGCGGTTCAATGCGCGCGACGTCAGGGTCGAAGCAGACCACGCGGAACCCTTTTTCGGCGGCGCTCACGCCCGATACCAGGCCAAGGTGGGTCATGCCGGCGAAGCCGATCACGGGTTTGCTCATGCCGAAGCCTCGATCGCGCGATCACCCAGGGTGCGCAGCGTGCGGTTGAGCCACGCGTCGGTGGACAAGTCTGTGCCACGGCCTTCCAGGCAGGCCGTCCGGAAGTGCGCATACTCGAGCGCCCATGTTGGATCGTCCTGCACCAGGGTCACCGACTCCTCCGGCGGGCGGCCGGAGGGCAGGATGCGTGTGCGCACCGTGAACCTGCTCGGCCCCCACTTGCACAGCGATTCGATGTGCGCAGTGCCGTTCTCGGCCAGGATGTCGCAGGTGAAGTGGTTGCGCCACATGAGCAGGGTCATCTCCAGCTCGATCTTGGGGCGCGTGCCCTCCGAGCCGATCACGACGTGGTCGGGAGCGCGGTTCTCGAACCGGCTGGCGGAGATGACCCGGAAATCCTCCGCAGGCGGACCGAACCAGAAATTCACCGTGTCGAGCAGGTGCGAACCCAGATCCGGCAGCACGCCGGCGCCCTGGTCACGCCACTCGGAATCGCGCACCAGGCGGGCCGTGCCATTCCCGTAGAACATGCGGCAGCGATGGATGCGGCCCAGGCGGCCCGAGGCGATCAGCTCCCGCATGCGCACGAAGTGCGGCTCGAAGCGGTGGTTGTAGGCGGTGTAGCAGAACACGCCCTTGTCGCGCGCAATGGATTCGAGCTTGGACAGTTGCTCTTCGTCATCGGCCCACAGAGGCTTCTCGACCAGCACGTGCTTGCCGTTGCCGAGCAGGTACGTGAGCAGCTCTACCTTGGGTTCGTCGGGTGTGCATACCAGGGCCGCGTCGTAATTGGCCAGCGGCACTTCCTGCACCGTCTTGTATTCGGCCTCCGGATGCACCGGATCGACCGAACAGACATAGTCCGCCCCGGCAAACTGCCGACGCTTGTGCCCCTGTACGCCGAGTCCGACTACGATCACCTTCATGGGTGGCTACTCGTACTTGACGCGCTTTTCGACCATGTCGATCTTGCGCCGCAGGTCTGCCGGCGTGACCGGTATGTTGGCGTCCACCTCGCACTCGCAGGCGGCTGCCATGGAGCCGATGATCGTGGCAATGGCGTCCGAGCCGGTCGAGAGCTTGGTGAGGGTGGCATAGGCCAGCAGCGCATCTCCGGCGCCCACTGCATCGACGACGCGATCAACGAAGGAGTCGACCACGAGGAACGAGTCCAGCGATTCGTGGTCGCTGTTGAGGCAGGTGAGCACGCCGCGCTCGCCGAGTTTGAGGATCAGCGTCTTGCACTTGGCCGCATCATACAGTGTCGAGGCCAGAGGGCGAATGCCGGAATCCTGATCGCCGAGCGCGAAGCGCGCCTCCCGCTCGTTCGGCGTAATCAGGTCGAAGCCCTTGAAATCGACGATGTTCCCCCAGCGACTGGCGACCTGGCTATCCGCGACCTTGAAGACGTTTTCAGGAATGGCCGCCACCAGGCCGGGGATCGTCCGCCGGTTGAACATGCCGTGCCTGAAGTCGCTGAACACGACCGCATCGGCCTTGGTGCTGCTGATGTCCTTGGCCAAGCGTCCGGCAATGTCGTCCGAGATCGAGCGGTTATCGAGCGTGTCGATCTTGAGCAGGCGATAGCCGCCGGCCACGATCGCGTTCTTGTTCGTCGTCGGGCGGGTCGAGTCGATGATCGCATGGCACTTCACGCCGCTGCGCTCGAGGCCGGCAAGCACGAAGTCGCGCAGTGCGTCGTCCCCGAGCACCGTTGAGAGGACGACGTTCGCCCCGGCCGCGCGCACGTGCTCCGCAACGACTGCGGCGCCGCCGATGTAGTCGTCCTTGCGCTCGTACAGCACGCTCATGGTCGGAGTCTTGGTCTGCCCGCCGATCATGGCGGTCTGCGTGTAGCTGTCGACAATGGTGTCGCCGACGATATGCACCGTGAAACGATCGAGGTTCTCGATGGCGGCGCGCAGGGTATCGAAGCCAATGCCTTCGCTGTCCATCAGCGAGAGCAGCTTTTCGTGCTGGATCGCTGGCGGCGCCAGGTTGATCAGCCGCGTCGACGAGTAGACGATATCGCCCGGCGTGAAGATCATCTCCCCGCCGTAGCTTTGCAGGATTTCGAGTTCCTCCTGCGTCTTCGGCGGTAGCCCGCCGGAGGTGTACTCGTAGCCTTTCGCAAAAAAGTCCGGATGCAATTCGCGCAGGTTCTCGACCGGCGTCGCATTGCGGTCGATCACCACGTAATCGACGACCTCGAAAGCCGCAAGGTTCAACGCGCGCAGATCCTGGGGCACGTGAGGCCGGTTCTGACCCTTCGAGATGTGCATGTCTGCGGTCAGGCTGGCGACGAGGATATCCGCCTTGCTCTTCGCATAGAGCAGGTGCCGGAGATGACCGGGATGCACGACGTCGAAGACGCCGTGGCACATGATCACCTTCTTCGCCCTGGGTCGGGGACCCAGCAGTTGCTTGAGTTCCTCGACCTTCTTGACCTTGTGCTGGTATTTTTCAGTAAGTGAAGACAACACTGGGACCTACTCCTGAGACATGAACTCGAACCAGGTCCTGGTCGCCTGGGCGATCGAGGCCGGGTCCCACAGCGGCGCGTTGCGCCAGTAATCGATGTTGGCGACGATCCTCGCCACTCCTTCCTCGAAGCTCACCCGCTGCTTCCAACCAAGCTCCGCGGTGATGCGCGTGATGTCGGCGTGCGTGCAGTCCGGCTCGCCGGGGCGCTTGGGGATATAGGTGACCTCGCCCCCCAGAAGTTCTACCAATCGGTTGACCGACTGGGGGTTGCCCGCGCCCAGGTTGTAGATGCGGCCGGTGCGCTCCGTTTCCGCAGCAGCCAGGAACGCCCGCGCTACGTCGGTGACGTAAAGGAAATCGCGCGACTGCTTGCCGTCGCCGACCACGGTGTAGGGCTTGCCTGCGATCTTCTGGCGCAGGAACACGCCGAACACCGCGCCGTAGGCGCCAGAGGTACGCGAGCGCGTGCCGTAGGCGTTGAAGATGCGGATCGAGTTGACCGGCAGCTTGTACACCAGGTTCCAGTGGAATGCCGCCTGCTCGCCCTGGTATTTCGACAGCGCGTACGGGTACAGCGGCTCGACGGGATGGTCTTCGCGGGTGGGTGTCTTCGCCAGGCCGTAGCAGGACGACGAGGCCGCGTACACGAACTTCTGCACACCGGCCTGCCGCGCGCATTCGAGCATATGCACCGTGCCCTGCACGTTGGCCGACATGTACTCCATCGGCCGCTCGATCGAGGGCACAATGTCGCCGATGCCGGCGAAGTGGATCACGTACTTTGCACCGCGAAACAACGCGTCGTCGGGAGCATAGCTGCGGATGTCGCGCTTTTCGAGCACCACGTCGGGGTTGCTGGCCAGGTGCGCGAGGTTCTCCTCGCGCCCGCCGATCATGCTGTCGATCACGCGCACCGCATAGCCGCGCTCCACGAACGCGTCAACCATGTGGCTGCCGATGAACCCCGCGCCGCCGGTGACGATGGCGACCGGCTTTGTCGTCATGCCGCTTTGACTTCTTTGAGGCGGCGGACGTTGAAGTAGAAGGTGTCCTGGAGGCTGTTAGGCAGCTTGCCCGCCTTGAACGCCTTGCACAGGTCGCGCACCGCGTCCTCGATGGTGAAACGCGGCTTGAAGCCCGTGACGCGCTGGATCTTGTCCGAATTGACGTGGTAGGAGCGGATGTCGTCCGTCGGCGTGGTCACGATAGGGATATCGCCCTTGTCGGGAAACTCCTCCTGCACGATGCGCTTGGCGATCAGCGCGATCTCCATGATCGACAGGTTCTGGAACCCGGCGTTGAAGATCTCGCCGGCAATCTTTGCCGAATCCACGGTCAGCATCATCTTGTAGACGTCACACATGTCCTGCACATGCAGGTTGGGACGCTTCTGCGAGCCGCCGAACACGGTGATCTTGTTGTTGTTGATCGCATGATTGGTCAGGATGTTCACCGAGAGGTCAAGGCGCTGGCGCGGGGCGTAACCACAAAGCGTCGCGGGACGGATGACCGAGCACACGAAATCGGGCGACTGGTGCTTGAACAGCAGCGGCTCGCACATGCCCTTGTACTTGTTGTAGAGGGTGAGCGGCACCAGCGGATGATCCTCCGTCACGTCGGGATGGTCCGAGACCCCGTACACGGAGCTGGAGGACGCGTAGATGAAGCGCTTCACGCCGGCCTTCTTGGCGGCGATCACCATCGGCTCGAAAGCGTCGAGGTTGATCGAGGTCGAGAGGCTCTCGTCGAGCTCGAAGCTCGCGTCGTTGGAGATGCACGCCAGGTTGATGACGGCCTCGATTCCCTTGAACGCCTCGGCGAGCTTGGCGGCATCGCGGATGTCTCCTTTGATCACCTTCAGGTTCGGATTGCTCTTCGGCAGGAACTCGTCCCCGAAATACATGATGTCGTAGGCAGTTACCTTGTAGCCGAGGTCGAGCAACTGGGGTACGAGCAGGCTGCCGACATAGCCGGCGGCGCCGGTGACGAGGACGTTGTTGAATTTTGTCATGATGGGATGCTCTCGGAAAAGTGCTTGAATGGTTTCAGGCAGCGGCGCGCGTGGCGATGGAATAGCCGGCGGCGGTTGCGTCCTTGTAGAACATCTCGACGGTCTCAAGCGAATATTTGTCAAGGTCCTTGCCTACCAGCGACAGCTTCTTGAGGATGTCGTTGGTGGCGGTAATGATGTGGCATCCGACCGCATCGGCCTGGAAGATGTTGAGCAGTTCGCGGGGACTGGCCCAGATCAGCTCAGCCTTCGGCCTGGCCTTCATCACTGCGACGGCCTCGGCCATGAGCGGGACCGGATCGCGGCCGGTGTCGGCAACACGACCGGCAAACACCGAGATGATGGCCGGCGTTTCGGGCGCGAGACAGGCAGTGATGCGCCTGACCTGGTCCAGGGTCATTACAGCCGTCACGTTGACTTGCACCCCGGCCTTCGACAGGCGCTCCACAAGTGGGCCGCAAAACTCGCCCTTGGTGTTGGTGACCGGGATCTTGACGTTGATGCTCTTGCCCCACGAAGCGATTTCGAGCGCCTGCCCTTCCATCGAGGCGAAGTCGTCGGCAAACACCTCGAGCGCCAACGGGCGACCGCCGATCGCATCGAGCACCTGGAGCGCAAAAGCGCGGTAGTCCGCGATCCCCGCTTTGCGCATCAAGGTTGGATTCGTTGTGAACCCGGCTATGCGCGGATTGGCGGCCATTTCCTTGATCCCGGAGAGGTCGGCCCCGTCGGCGAAAAGCTTGACTTTGAGTTGCTGGGCATCGCTCATGATCGTCCTTGTGAGTTGGTCGTGGCCTGCGCGCGACCAGCCAGAATGAGATCGCCGGCGCCAACCAGTGATTTTACCGGAATATAGGGCTGTTCCGGGCGCCTTTCCGCGTACCCGTAATCCACGAAATAGCATCCGCACCCCGCCTTCTGCCCGGCGGCGACGTCCCGCCAGCGGTCCCCCACCATGTAGCTTGAGCCGAGGTCGATCCGGAAGTCGCGGGCCGCGTCGAGGAGCATGCCCGGACTGGGCTTGCGGCACGCGCAGTTGTCGGTCTCGACATGTGGACAGACCCTGATGGCATCGATCGCAAGTTCGGCCATCAGCCGCGAGTGCATCTGGGCGAGTATCTCGGGACGCTGCTTGCCGGTCGAGATGTCCGGCTGGTTGGTGACCACCACGTTGAGAAATCCTGCAGCACGCAGCCGCAGCAGGGCCTCAGGAACTCCGGGGAGGATTTCGAATTCCTCAAGCCGCACCGGGGCGAAAGGCTTACCCCCGCGTACCAGAGACCTGTTGATTACCCCGTCGCGATCCAGGAAGACAGCTTTTTGCAAGGGAAAGCCGCCCCCGGCTACCACTTGGTAGCGAGCTGCTGCAGGACCGGGTGCGAAACAAGGCAATGCCAGACGACCGCATGGAAAGCTTCCGTGTGCGGCGTGATGCGCGCGGCATCAACGGTCGGAACGACCACGACACAATCGCCAACCTGCTTGGTGTAGCCGCCGTCCCGGCCGACCACGCCGAAGACCTTCATGCCCCGGGACTTGGCTTCCTTCAGCCCGGCGACGATGTTGACGCTGACGTTCTTTTCGAGGTTGCCGCCGCCGACCGAAAACACGAACACCGCGTCGTCCTTGTCGCCTTTGCTCACCTTTAGCCAAGCGGCGAACACGGTCTCCCAGCCTTCATCGTTGGTGCGCGCGGTGAGCTCGGATACGTTATCCGTGGGCGCGTAGGCCTCGATTCCGCACAGCTTGCGGAAGTCGTTGACCGCGTGCCCGCAGTTGCCCGCGCTGCCGCCCACGCCGATGAAGAACAGCCGCCCGCCCCGCTCGCGCAACGCGGCGAGTTCGGTCGCGAGTTTCTCGACTGCCGCGAGGTCGATCCCCTGCGCGACTTTTACGACTTCCTGAAAGTAGGTCTGTGCATGCATGGTGGCGTGGTCCGGCAAAAAATATGGAGAAATAAAAAAGCCGTAGATTATAGACGATGTGCACGGCCGAACCGGAAACGGCGGTGGTAAAGTGGGATTGGATCGTACGCAAAGGAGCAACGCCATGGCTCAATCGAAGGACCACCCCGCAGAATTCCGCCACATCGACGACATGGACTGGGAAACGCTGCGCTTTCCGGGCCAGCACAGCAAGATGCTGTTCCACCCGCGACCGGAACGCCCCACCGAACCCAATGCAGGATTCGTGCGCTACGAGGCGGGTGCCCATCATCCCCTGCA
>WLIM01000038.1 GCA_009702205.1 Actinomycetota bacterium
AGCAAGTTGTAGATATTTTGCTCAAGTACTCAAGGTTCGCAGTCCCACATGCCTTACTAGTGGATGTTGCGGAAACGATGTCGCGATATGGCCGACTTAGACTTGAAGCGCACCCAGTTCACGGACTCGTATTAGTCTCACATGACCCAGCAGTATTGAAAGAAGTTACTCGTGGAAAAAAAGTTGCACCAATGTTGGGGTTGCAATTAGATGATGAAACTATTGTTGTTCATCCTGGACAACGTGGCTTTTTAAAGCAGGCTTTATTAAAACTTGGTTGGCCTGCTGAAGATTTTGCAGGATATGTAGATGGCGAGCACCACGAAATTGATTTAGTGCAAGATGGTTGGAAAATTAGAAAATATCAAGAACTTGCTGCTGAAGGTTTTTGGCATGGTGGATCAGGAGTAGTAGTTCTTCCTTGTGGCGCTGGAAAAACTATTGTCGGAGCCGCCGCAATGGCACATGCAAAAGCGACAACTTTAATTCTTGTCACAAACACAATTGCTGCAAGACAGTGGCGCGACGAATTATTAAAACGAACTACGCTTCATGAAGATGAAATTGGTGAATATTCTGGATCCAAGAAAGAAATTCGCCCTGTAACAATTGCTACCTATCAAGTTATGACTACTCGCAAACAAGGTATTTACGCCCACCTTGATCTATTTGATGCGATTGACTGGGGCTTAATAATTTACGATGAAGTGCACTTACTTCCAGCGCCAATCTTTAGATTTACTGCAGATATCCAATCACGTAGACGACTTGGCCTAACTGCCACACTTGTTCGCGAAGATGGCATGGAAGGCGAAGTTTTCTCACTAATTGGTCCGAAGCGATTTGATGTGCCGTGGCGCGAAATTGAAGCTCAGGGATATATCGCACCTGCCGATTGCATCGAAGTTCGAGTAAACCTTACTGAAGCAGAGCGTCTAAATTATGCAACAGCTGAACCTGAAGAGAGATATCGCTTCTGTTCTACTACCGCCACTAAACGCAAGGTCGCAATTGCCTTGGCTAAACAACACAGCGAAGAGCAAGTATTAATTATTGGACAATACATTGATCAACTTGATGCTCTTAGTGAAGAGTTAGGTGTCCCCCTAATTAAAGGTGATACTCCAATTAAAGAACGAGAGCGCCTATTCGCTTTGTATCGAACTGGTGAAATCAAATGTTTAGTAGTATCAAAGGTTGCGAATTTCTCAATTGACTTGCCTGACGCGACTATTGCAATTCAAGTTTCCGGAACTTTCGGTTCTCGCCAAGAAGAAGCTCAGCGCCTTGGTCGAATTCTGCGACCAAAATCAGATGGTCGAACTGCGAGATTCTATTCAATCGTTGCAAGAGATACCGTCGATCAAGACTTCGCACAAAATCGCCAGCGCTTCTTAGCTGAACAAGGTTATGCCTACGGAATTATTGATGCTGAAGATATATTAAGTGCAAATCCAGATTAAAGCTTAGCCATCGCGTTTCTAAATCTTTCGGGATCTACTCGGAAAAAATCATGAGGAGCGCCATTAATAAGAATTACCGGAACACTCTCGCCATACTTATCTTCAAGTTGCGGATCGCCATCAATTAATTGTTTATCTATTGTGAAGTCGAATTCTTGCTGCAAAGTTATCAAGGTTTCAAGTGCAACATCGCACAGGTGGCAATTGCTGCGAGAGTAAATTTGGACTTCATTCATTTATATATTCTACATTTCAAAGCTTTTTAAAGGTTTTCATACCTTTTCAAATCTTCTCGAAGCATATTGTCAGGCTTTTTTAAGCGCACAAAGAGTTAGTGGGTGGTGTCTCGCCAATCTGAATGCTAGCGTTTTGCCTATGCGTGCCAAATATTTACTACTCGTAGCTGCGCTCTTTGGCAGCGTATTTGTCGCACCAGCACACGCGCTACCTTCTCAAGTTAAATCCATTGATGCACCTTGGGTTTACTTTTATGCAGATAAAACTGGTACTGACGCCGTTACCAAAAACTCCTTTCCTAGAACTTTTTCAGTAGATAAAGCGTTAACAAAGAGTTCATTCAAAGTTGATTTCACAAATACGCCAGATATTTATCGTCCTGCAATCAACGCAGCAGTTGATGTTTGGGCTCAAAATTTCACTTCACAAGTTCCAGTTAAGGTACAAGTCTTGTGGGAACGCCAAGCTTCGAGTGCGACTCTAGCCGCAGCCTCACCTGGAAAGTTTCATTCAAACTTTAAGAACATTCCAGATAAGGATCTTTGGTATGCGTCGGCTCTTGCAGATTCAATCGCAGGCGAAGACATTGAACCCACAATTCCTGAAGTAACAATTCGCATCAATTCAACAAATGGCCCGATGTTGTATTTAGGCACAGATGGCAACTGTCCGAATTCAAAATACGATTTAGAATCAATGATCTTGCACGAGATGGCACATGGGCTTGGTTTTCTCTCTAACGCTGATTACGACAATTTATTTGGCTATGGCTCTATTCAACAACCAACTCCTTATGATGCATATGCCCAACTTGGAGATGGTCGGCGTTTAATGGATTTGGATTCACCATCCCTTGTATTGGGTAGTGCACTCACGGAACCTTTAGTCTGGTCTGGAGCCAATGGTGTTCGTGCAAATAATGGAATTAAACCTGCGCTTTATACACCGAAAACCTATGAAGGCGGTTCTTCAGTAAGCCACTTAGATGAGGCAACATTTGCAAACAGTGAACGAGATGCAGTGATGACTCCAAATTTAAAAATGGGTGAGGTTTTTCATAATCCAGGACCACTTCTAATTGCCATGTTTGAGGATTTACTCTCTAAACCACCAGCCGGCTTACCTTTTGGAATTCCAGGAGTTCCTAGGAATGTTAGAGCACTTGTCGGAGATAAGTCTGCGATAGTTATTTTTGATCCACCAATTAATCAAAGAACTGCGCAAGTCACCTCATATGTTGTGAAAACAAATCAAAGCGGCGTTGAGAAGACCGTAACTACTAGCCCTGCTGTAATTTCTGGCCTAACTAATGGCACTACTTATTCCTTCACGATCACCGCAAAGAACGCAGTGGGTGTTTCAGCGGTTGCTACTACGAACGGTGTGATACCTCAGGCTTCGTGGAAGAAATCAATTATAGATTCAACTGCGGATGGTAAATATTTAGCAACAAGTTCCTATGGCGGGAAAACAGTTGTTGCCTATACAGATACCGAACGAGGCCTCTTGAAGCTTGCAACTTGGAATGGCAAAAAGTGGAGCATCGAAGTTGTAGATGGCGATTCAACTAAAAGTGGGCGAACAAAGAATAGCGTTGCTGGTTCAGTTTCAATCTGCACAACTTCGGTAGGAAAAACCAATTACTTAAATCTTTACTACGCAGATCTAACAAATAAAGATTTGCGTCGCGCCTCTTTCAACGGCA
The DNA here is from genome assembly GCA_009702205.1 of Actinomycetota bacterium. Lineage (GTDB taxonomy): Bacteria > Actinomycetota > Actinomycetes > Nanopelagicales > Nanopelagicaceae > AAA044-D11. The sequence goes on from WLIM01000038.1 coordinate 3,406, forward strand.
AAAAGTGGAGCTATGAAGTAATTGATGGAAACGGTCCAACCATCCAGAATTACAAAGAGGTCGAACGAGTTAGAACTGCAAGTGATGTAAGTGTCTCAAATGCTTGCGCTATTACATCGGCTGGGGAGCAAGTTTTCTACCGAGATGAAAGCCAAGGAATTCTTCTTGGCGCAGTGCGAGATGGTAAAGATTGGCGTTATGAAATAGTTGATGGAGATAATTTGTTAAATGGCAGATCAATGGGAGATGTCGCTTTTCATCTCACTGCCAAGACTGTCGGAAACAAAATCAATTTAATGTATGACTCCGTACTATCAGTCAGCAACTCTGACAAAAGTGCGCTTCGCGGGGATGTAAGAATTGCAACTAGAGAGAGCGCTTTCCCGGAAGACTGGAAGTATCAAACCATTGCGGCAAGTGGTGGCAGCACCATCGTTGCTGGCTATGACGTGGCCCTGAATTTAATTTCAAAGAACCTATATGCATCTTGGCTTGGTGCATCTGGAATCTCATTACCAAAGCCTGACCAAGTTCAGTGGAGCAAAGTAGGAGTAGATACAACTCCTAATACTGCAAAGAGTGAGCCCTTTGGAGCTCCAAGTTCCCCGGTAGGAGTAGATGACACCGGTTTAATCTTTGGTTGCCAAGATCGCCTCTGCTATTTCAATAAGACTGATCAGACTATTCATTTAATTTCCGCCACAAGTATTTCGGATTCAAAATCTGCAACTTGGATAACTTTAAATAAAATTAAATATGCTTTAGTTGCTAGCGCTGGAAAACTTTCACTATTTAAAAAGGTCTAATTCAAGCCATATTTGTCAGGATATGTAGTTCCAGTTCACCTTTAACATCCACAAGGACTGCAGCTCCTACTCCGGATTGCCACAAGATCTTAACTACTTTTCCAGTAAAAGAATTTGCTGCAAGCGCTTTACCGCTCTTAGTGTATTTAACAATTACAGGCGTTGCTTTTTTAGCACGCCAACTCGGGATATCAATAATTGTTGTTTTTGAGATGAAGCTTTTTAAATTATTTGATCCTGCTTTGATTACGGTAATTGTTGGAGCTTTTTTGGCAACTACTTTATTCGCCGCAAGGCCTGTAAAAATACCATTTGCATCCAGATCAATTTGGAATCTAGTGGTTGTGGATTCCTTTGTTAAATCACCAATAACTCTAAAGCCTGAAGCGCGGAGAGATATTTGATTTGGAACAACCAAGCTTTCAGTGTCATAAAAATATGTTCCGACAAGTTCTCCTGTTGCACTTATCTTCCAAACCATGAGACGGTTCAAAGTATTTGTTGGAACAGTCACAGGATCAAGCAAAACATTATCTAAATTAAGCGCTAAAGGATCTGTAGTTGGAGAAGGGTTAATCTCCTCTGGTTTTGAGCTTGAACCAGCAACCCAAAAATTACCAGATGTGTCCCGCACAATTGCGGTCGCGATGTCATCGTTGGCCGAACCTAAACGTAGATCCCAGATTCGCATTTTTGTGCGATCCAAAAGTGAAATGAAGCCATCACTGCCACCAATTGTTGGAGTTGAAAGTAAATTTGCTAAGCCATTTTCTACTGTTCCGACGACTGCAACTCCAGCAGAATTAGTCGAAAAATCAAATATTTGATCACCAGATCCTGTTGTTAAATCCACCGATAAAGCTGGCTTTGAAGCAATTACCTTTGTTGCGGCGTTTGCTGTTGGTGTAATTAAAGTTAGAACTATTAATGCAACTGCAAAACGAAGTTTCACGCTAATTCCTGGGACCGATCCCGTGCAGCAGTCATGGCCTTATTAATAATTTCACCAAGATTTGAATCGCTAAAAACCTTAAGCGCAGCAGCAGTTGTTCCATTTGGACTCGTAACATTTTCGCGGAGAATTGTTGGGGATTTACCACTTTGCTCAAGCATCGCCGCAGATCCAATAATCGTTTGAATAGCTAGCGTGGTTGCTTCTTCTGATGAAAGCCCAAGTGAAATTCCAGATTTAATCATCTCCTCAACAAATGCAAAGAAATATGCCGGCCCTGAACCACTTACTGCTGTAACTGCATCTTGCAAGGATTCATCTATTGAAATAACTTTTCCACAAGTAGCAAGAAAATCGCTCACAAATTTACTTTGTTCCACGCTCACATTAGAACCAACTGACATAGCGGCCATTCCAAGTCCAATTAGCGTTGCGGTATTTGGCATCACCCGAATTACTGCGATATCTGCTGAAACCTTTTCGCTTATGAAATTTATTGTTTTCCCTGCCGCAAATGAAACTAAGAGCGCTCCCTTTTTTAGGTTCGGCGAGATCGAAGTTATAAGTTCACCCAAATCCTGTGGTTTAACAACTAGAAGGATTACATCGCTCTCTTCAACAAGTTCACCTAAATCAACTGCCCTGGCCCCATATTTTGCTGATATTTCTCGAGCTCGATCACTGCGCTTCTCTGAAAAAACTATCTGTCCTTTTGGAAATCTCGCTGATACAAGTCCTGAAATTAACGCTTCGCCCATTACTCCAACACCAATTAACCCAACTTGATATTTGCTGGTTGAAAACGCTGATGTAATCGACATAAGAGAAGCCTACCTAAAGTGCTCTTCACCGATGTGCTTATTTAACAAATAGGCCCTAGGCTCTGCAACTATGCCTGAGGTTAAACCGAATTTCGCTCGTGATTGGGTCGAGTTTATAGATCCCGCGAAGCCGGAAGAGCTTTACAAATGTGACCTAACTTGGCTGACTTCATATTGGACATGTATTTATGGCGCTGGATGTTGCGGTGTTGATGCAGATAAACCAGATGCAGGTTGTTGCTCTGATGGTGCTTACTACTCGGATGACGCCGATGAAGAGCGAACTTTAAAAGTTGCAAAGCGATTAACAAAAGATATGTGGCAATATTTCGATGAAGCACAGCCTAAGAAAGCTAAAGGCAAGATGCAGATTTCGGAAGTGGGATTAGATAAGGATCGCAAGACAAGAAAAATCGATGACTCTTGTATATTTCTAAATCGCAAAGATTACGATGCTCCGGGTTTTACTGGCAGTTTTGGTTGCGTGCTTCACCATTTAGCGGAAAAAGAAGGCGTTCATTTTGTTGAGACAAAGCCTGATGTTTGTTGGCAACTTCCAATTCGCAGAAGCTTTGAGCAACGTGAATTTGGAGATCAAGAAGTTACAGTAAATGTAATTGGTGAATACGAACGCCTTGCATGGGGCGATGGCGGAGCTGATTTTGATTGGTACTGCACAAGCAATACTGAAGCGCACGTTGGACGCGAGCCGGTTTATCTTTCAAATCGAATTGAACTAATTGCACTTATGGGGCAACCTGCATATGACGTTCTTAAACTTCACTGTGATAACCGAATCGAAGCTATCGCCGCAGCACGCAAAGAGCAGAAGAAGCGTGAATTACCGCTATTTGTTATTCATCCAGCCACAATCGCTGCTGGTAAGTAATTTAAGCTAAAGCTTTCTGATCTATTTTAGAAGTCACAATCATGTGCGGAACAGTCAGCGCCCATACAACAACTAGTAAGTACCACAAATAACTCGCATCTATATTTGAATCTGTTACTGCGATAACTAAGGCAACTACCACTGTTCCAACAAGAGCCGGAAGCCCTGGAATTACGGCACTTAGAAAAGATTTTCTTGGGTTATTTTCATTGGCTGCGTTAACAGATTTTGGAAGTAGCAGAGTTAACCTTGCGGTATGACGCATTGCGTGCCAACAACCAAAATAGACCGCAAATGCAACTAGTGGTGGGGCTATTAGCGCCAAACCAGTCAAGAAGATTAGATCTATAAATTCTCTGGGTCGGTTATCTTTTGCCAAAAGGATAAGAGTTAATACGAGAAAAAAACCTACTAAAAATTTAATTTGTGGCTCGATATCCGATGCCCAACTAATAAGCGCTGGATTAATTTCTGCAAGAGCACTTTTCGTGGAACTTTTCAACAGAGGTATGAAGACCGGAATAATTCCGGAAGAGATTGCAAACATGTTCTGTACCTTCTGCCGCATCCGTTGCCGATTTTCAAGTCGATCCTTTTCTGCGATGAAAGCTGCATCACCAAACCCAAAATGCAAGGCGCTCATTGCAAGCACGAGCTGAAAACCCAATTTATTCCAATGCAGGATTGCGAGAACCGCAATGACTGCTACTAGAACATAACCGATTATTAAGAGCGCAAGCCTGGGCCGACTAGTCTGCGGAAGTGCGACTAAATGATCAACTGCCCCATGTGGAATTCCAATTGCGAGAGCAGCAATAGCTAGACCAATCTGCCAACCTAGATTTTCACTTCCAATAGTTATGTAAAGAACCCCGGAGAAAAGAATTCCGAATACTGCAGCGAGGGTCGAGAAATTTCGAACTGAAGTAAAAACTGCTCTAGCTCCATTCACGGGTCTAGTATATGAACCAACTTAAGCGCTTACAGGAGAATGCCGTTGTTGAAATTTGGTTATCTAGCGATGCTGGCCTTCACGGTTGTTGGATCTTTCTGGCTTGAACTAATTCTCAAAATTGGGGTACTGCGTCGAATAAAAAGAGCGCTCTTAAGTATTGTTCCCGTTGCCATCCCCTTCATTATCTGGGATGCATATGCGGTAAAAAATGGGCATTGGAAGTTTGACCCAGAACAGATTCTGGGAATTTATGGACCATTTCGGATTCCACTTGAAGAATTCCTCTTTTTCTTAATTGTTCCTATGGCCGCAATAATGACAATAGAAGGCGTTCGAACTGTTAAGAAACACTGGCCAGTTGGTGATGAGAAATTATGATTTATACCGACATCGCGCTGGGTGGCGTAATCGCTGCAGTTTTCTTTGATTTATATGCCGTAAAAACTGCGCTACTAACTAAATCTGTCTTCTGGACTTCATATGCAATTATTTTGCCATTCCAACTATTAACTAACTGGTGGCTGACATCTCGAAATATTGTTATGTATAACCCTGATGCAATTATTGGGCGCAGACTTTGTGGCGCACCAGTTGAAGATCTACTTTTTGGATTCGCTCTTGTCTTGGCAGTAATGAGTCTCTGGGTTTATTGGGGACGAAAAGGCTTCGGAGCTAAAGATTAATTAATTGCAGCATAAATAATTGTTGCAAGACCAACAATTAGTGAAATATTTTTTGCGGTTTTAGTATTCAAAATTGCAGCAGTCTTTGGAATAAAACTCATAATTAAAATTATTGCACCTGGTGTAAGGATTATTAGGCTGTGGGTTACGACTCCTGGTTGCCCAGTCTGATATCTAAGATTCAATAAACCCATCGCAACTAATAAATAGCCGCCCCAGCGATAATTTGTCATAGTTAAGAATATCCCTTCATCACAGTTAAATGGCAAAAATTTGGGGGCCCCATCTCTGGCGCCCCCAAACTTATTTAAGCTTTAGATCAGATTAGTGATCTTCCTTCATACCTTCTGCTGCAGACTTCAGACG
>WLIM01000039.1 GCA_009702205.1 Actinomycetota bacterium
TCTCTTTGGCACCGATGGTGTCAGAGGTGTTGCTAATCGCGATCTCACCGCAGAACTTGCACTCGATTTAGCTGTTGCTGCTGCTCATGTATTGGGTGAAGTTGGGGCAATTTCAAAGAATCGACCAAAGGCAATTGTTGGCCAAGATTCGCGCGCATCAGGTGAATTTCTAGAAGCTGCAATTGTTGCTGGTTTATCAAGTGCTGGCGTTGATGTTTATAAAGTTGGAGTTCTTCCTACCCCGGCAATTGCACACTTAGTCGCATCTACTGGCGCAGATCTTGGTGTAATGATTAGCGCTTCGCATAATCCAATGCCAGATAATGGAATTAAATTCTTTGCTAAAGGCGGTGGCAAGTTAGACGATTCACTCGAAGCAGCAATTGAAGGCCGATTAAATGAACCTTGGGATCGCCCAGTTGGCAAAGATGTTGGTCGAGTTATGGTTGATGAATCTGCAAGTGAGCGATATATCTATCACTTACTTTCTTCGCTTTCAGTAAATCTTGCAGGAATAAAAGTTGTTGTCGATTGCGCAAATGGCGCGGCTTCAGAAGTTGCTCCTGAAGTTTATGCACGTGCTGGCGCCCAAGTAATAGCAATTTCTAACCAGCCAAATGGCTTAAACATTAATGATAATTGTGGGTCGACCCATCTTGATAATTTAATTGCACAAGTTAAATCAAGTGGAGCAGATTTAGGTATTGCTCATGATGGCGATGCGGATCGATGTCTTGCGATCGATGCGGATGGAAATCTAATTGACGGTGATTTCATTCTGGCCATCTTGGCTAAAGAGTCGAGCGTTCCTACCGTTGTCGGAACAGTTATGACCAATTTAGGTTTTATAAAGGCAATGTCTGAGAGCGGTATTTCATTTGAAAAGACGCCTGTTGGCGATCGATATGTTTTAGAGAATATGTTGGCCAATGGTCACAAATTAGGTGGCGAACAATCAGGTCACATCATCATGCGAGATTTTGCAAATACTGGAGATGGCCTATTAACTGCGCTGCAATTGATGTCAGTAATGGCAAAAAGCAAGAAATCACTTGCTGAACTGGCTCAAGTAATGAAACGCTTCCCACAAGTATTAATCAATGTAAATGATGTAGATAAATCAAAACTTGGAACATCTAAAGCTCTTGCAATCGCAGTAAATGAATATGAATCTAAACTTGGTGCAACCGGACGTATTTTGTTGCGCGCTTCAGGGACTGAACCTCTAGTCAGAGTTATGGTTGAAGCAGAAACTCAAAGTGCGGCAGAGGAAATCGCACAGAAACTTGCCTCGCTAGTAAGATCTGAACTCGCTTAACTTTTAGAAGGAGTTTCTTTTATGGAAGTTGAGACTGTAGATAAGCGTCGCCTCGAGATGCTTCATGCCCTCCGAGTCTCAGCCCTGCTCTTCTTAGGTTTCCTTTTTATTACACAACAAGTTCTAACTCGGGGTTGGTTATACGAATTAGATCATTACATTCTCAATTTAAAGAATCCACATTTTAAAGGTTTAGCCGGCCATATTTTGATTGGTTTGGATGATCTAGGTCTTCGTTGGTTTACAGCTACCGTACTTCTAATTTGTGCCGCAATTATCAGTTGGCGTTTCAAATCTTTCCGACCATTGAATTTATCTTTTCTTGCGTTAATTTCACTTAATCTTGTTGTGGGTATATCCAAATTAGTAATTGGTAGAACAAAGCCAAGACTTTACATAGATGTTCTACATGCAAATGGTCTTTCATATCCAAGTGGGCACGCATCGAACGCTCTGATTTCTTGGGGTTTGCTTGCTTATTTAATCTACCGTTACACAAACCGTGCGCCTTTTGAAGGTATCAAGCTCTATCCATTGGTTGGTCTGATAACTACAACTGTGGTTGTAGTTTCTTTAATTAGAAACACTCACTGGTTCTCGGACTTACTCGGTGGAGTCTTCATCGGCGGCGCACTTCTAATTGCGATTATTGCGATTGATCGCTTTATCCCATCAGAAAAGCAGCCATCATAATGTCATCAATAATCGGTATCGGAATAGATGTTGTTGCGATAGATCGCTTTCAGGAATCACTAGATCGCACCCCAGGTTTATTGTTGCGAGTTTTCACACCGCAAGAAGCGCAGTTAAAACTCTCAAGTCTTGCCGCCCGATTTGCAGCAAAAGAGGCGTTAGCTAAGGCGCTAAATGCAAAAGCTGCTTTTAATTGGCAAGAGGCCGAAGTTGTTAGCGAGGAGAGCGGAAAACCAAGTTTTAAATTTACAGGCGAAATGGCGCTTCGATTGGCTAATCACAACGTTCATCTAACGCTCTCGCATGACGCGGGAATCGCATCAGCAATGGTGATTGTTGAGGCTAACTAATGCGGGCATATGTCGAAGTTAATTTAAAAGCAATCAAAAATAATATTGCGCTAGTTCGTGGCAAAACCTCGGCCCAAATTCTTGCTGTTGTTAAAGCTGACGCATATGGTCATGGTTTGGTACCTGTAGCTAAATGTGCAATTGAATCTGGAGCAAGCTGGCTTGGCGTAGCACTTCTTGAAGAAGCCATAACTCTTCGCGAGAGTGGCATTTCAACACCAATTATTTCTTGGCTAACGCCGCCAAGTTCTGATTTCAAAAAAGCCATCGAGTTAGATATTGACCTATCTATTCCATCATTGAAACATCTTGAACTTATTGTTGCTGCCGGAAAAGCAATTGGTAAGCGCCCAAGAGTTCATATTGAAATTGATACTGGAATGGGTCGAGGTGGATTACTAGGCGAATGGGCCGAGTTTCTAATTGCGATTTCAGGCGCCGAAGTAGATGTGGTTGGTTTCTGGTCTCACTTTGCTCGCGCTGATGAACCAGATGAAATTGCTAATTCAAATCAATTGGCGGAATTTGAAAGCAAATTAGCCGAGTTAATTGGAATTGGAATTAATCCAAAATATATTCACTTTGCAAATTCTGCGGCAACGCTTACAAATTCAAAGTCACATAAAGACATCATTCGACTTGGAATTGCAATGTATGGTTTGAGCCCAGATGTAAATTCTTTGGGAACATCTACTCAACTAGATCTTGAGACAGCCATGACGTTAAAAGCAGAATTGCATTTGGTAAAACGTGTTCCCGCAGGCTCTCCAATTGGATATGGCGCGACCGAATCCACTGCGCGCGATACCAAGCTTGCGATAGTTTCAATGGGATATTCCGATGGAATTCCACGATGTACAAGTAATAGCACTGGAGTATTTGTTGGTGGTGCAAAAGCACCAATTATTGGTCGAGTTTCTATGGACCAATTTGTTGTGGACTTGGGACCAGATTCAAATGCGCAGAGTGGGGATATCGCAGAAGTGTTTGGTGGCCTTGGCTACAGCGTTGATGATTGGGCGAGTGCAGCGGGAACAATTAATTATGAAATTGTTACGCGAATTGCCTCTCGCGTGCCTAGAATCTACGTGTGAGTTCACCACTTCTATCCATCTCCAAGCTTTCGGTCTCCTTCGGTGGAATCAAAGCACTTAGTGACGTTTCAATTGATGTTCCACAAAATAGCGTCGTTGGATTGATTGGCCCAAACGGCGCAGGTAAAACAACAGTATTCAACTGCATTTCAGGTTTGGTAAAAAGTGATTCTGGAACATTTACATTCGAAGGTATACAACGTGATTTTCCAAAGCCACATGAATTAGTTGATCTCGGAATTACTCGCACTTTGCAAGGGGTTGGACTTTTTAACGAACTTTCAGTAATACAAAATGTGATGGTTGGCGCAGATAAGAATTACAAACCCAATTTCATCAAGGAACTCTTTGGATTATCTGGGAAAGTCGAAGCAAATTTAAAAGAGCGAGCTGAAGAAGCACTTGCTTGGGTTGGTGGGAGCGCCTTATTAGATAAGAAACCATCGCAACTTAGTTATCCGGATTCTAAACGTGTTGCTCTTGCTCGAGCACTTGTTATAAATCCAAAACTTTTATTACTAGATGAGCCAGCAGCTGGTCTTGGCCAAGATGACATCGATGCCCTGGCCGCTCTTATAAAACAGATTAAGAGAAGGTGCTCAATTCTCATAGTTGAACACCATGTGGATTTCGTCCGAGAGATTTCAGATTCCGTAAGTGTTCTAAATTTTGGAAAATTAATAGCATCAGGCCACTATGACGAGGTAAAGAAGAATCCAGCAGTCATCGAGGCTTATCTCGGCCATACTGAGAATCCAGAAGATAATTCAAAGCTGGGCGCCTAATGCTTGCAATCTCTAATTTAGTTACTGAATTCGATTCGGTTAAAGCCTTGAATGGCATAAGTTTTCAAGCAAAACCGGGGCTAATTACTACGGTGATTGGTGCAAATGGTGCAGGTAAGAGCACGCTACTTCGAACAATTAGCGGATTAGAAAAACCAACTAGTGGTTCAATTAAATGGTTTGATCAAGAGCTAACCACTAAGAGCGTTGAATCAATTGTTCGCAGCGGCATTGCTCAGGTTCCCGAAGGTCATGCCGTAATTTCCCAACTAAGCGTTGCGGAAAATATTGAACTCGGTGGATTATTTCGCAGAAGAAGCTTTCGCGGGGATCTAGCAGTAGCAACAAAAGAAGTTTACGAACTCTTTCCAATTCTCTATGAGCGCAGAAATGAAGCTGCTGGTTCACTTTCGGGTGGAGAGCGTCAAATGCTTGCGATCAGTCGCGCCTTAGTTTCCCGCCCCAAACTTTTACTTCTAGATGAGCCATCACTCGGATTGGCACCGATGATTTCAGCTCAGATTATTAGCATCGTTAATAATTTATGCCGGGCAACTGGTTTAACTGTTTTACTTGTTGAACAGAATGCAAATACCGCGCTTGCTGTCGCAGATCATGGAATTTTGTTAGCACTTGGCAAAGTGGTTGCTGATTTACCGGCCAAGGAATTAATCGCAGATTCATCACTACGCGCTGCATATTTGGGGTACTGAGATGACCTCATTTCTAACTGCTTTTTTCTCTGGAACGGCGCAAGGTGCAATCTACGCACTTGTATCACTGGGTTTAGTTTTAGTTTGGCGCGGGGCCGGAGTTGTTAACTTCGCTCAAATGGGTCAAGCGATGTTCACTACCTATATTGCTTCGCAATTAATTCAACATGGCTATTCGTATTGGTCAGCATTTATTGTTGCACTTGTCTGCGGTGCCGCACTTGGCGCGATAGTTGATTTAGGTTTGATGCGCCCACTTACATCTCGCAAGAATTCAAAGTTATTAAATAGCCAATCTATGCGCACCACGATCCCGGTGATTGCATCACTTGGAATTCTTGGTGTGTTAAAGGCGCTAGCTGGAATTTTTTGGGCTGGCGAAGAACGAGGATTTCCATCACCAGTTGCACCAAATGCAATAAAGATTGGTCAGACAAATCTTGCTATTACTGGCTTTGATCTATTTGTCATTGGCGTCGTATTTCTGACTTTAGTACTTACGACAATCTTCTTTACGAGAACTGGCATGGGACTTGCAATGCGTGCAAGCGCGCTAAATCCTGAAGTTACTCGCCTTAGCGGAATTAAAGTCGGATCAGTTCGAACTCTTGGATGGGCTATTTCTGGAACTGCTTCTTCACTGGCAGGTTTGCTTGTAACTCCAAGAACAAATCTTTCACCTAACACCTTGGACTTATTACTAATTGTTGGTTTCACCGCTGCTGTTGTCGGCGGACTCTCAAGTTTGATGGGTTGTGTTCTGGGCGGATTTATTTTGGGATATGTAATTTCCTTTGTGAATGTCTATAGCGCTCCAGAAAATGTCTTCATAGCGATCTTAATTTTCCTACTTTTGGCCCTCTTCATTCGCCCGCAAGGAATTTTGGGTAGTAAAGAGGTGCGTCGTGTCTAAAGGAATTAAGCCAGTTCGCTTGAAATATAAAGTTATTGGCGGCCGAAGCACTTTGCTATCAGTAGCTTTATTTTTATTTTTCATCCTTTTAAGTAAGCAATTTGATGCCTATAACCAATCACAGCTAACAAACATTGCAACGCTATTAATTGCAGTATTTTCTATAACTCTTCTGACTGGAGCATCAGGTCAGATCTCACTTGGCCAAGGCGCGATCATGGCTGTTGGGGGATATGGGTCTGCGTTATTAGTAACACGGCTAGGGCTTTCAATGTGGCTCGCATTTGTATTAGCAATTTTTATTTCTGCTCTCTTTGGACTTTTTTTAGGTTTAGCCGCTGCAAGGCTAAGCGGGCCTTATCTAGCAGGAACAACACTTGTGATGGCACTTGCGATTCCATCAATTGCAGTTCGTTTTGAATCATTCTTTAGTGGTGATGTTGGATTAAGTGTTGACTATGGAACCCCACCGACCTGGTTAAGTAATTTGCTAGGCGAGATAAGTATTGAACAGTGGTCGCTTTATGTAGTTCTACCGTTTACCGCGATAGCACTATTTGCAGTATTAAATCTTTCAAATACCCGCGCAGGTAGAACTTGGCGCGCTGTTCGAGATAATGAAGTTTCGGCAGCACTGGCTGGAATTAATATCGGGAGAACAAAGGTAGTCGTCTTTGTCTGCGCATCGGCTCTAGCCGGTCTTTCAGGTGCGCTCTATGGATTTCGCGGTTTGGTAGCACCAAGCGTGTATCCAACCGATCTTTCGTTAACGCTTTTGACGGCCGCGGTAATAGGTGGGTTGCGTTCTGTAGGTGGCGCAATATTTGGAACTTTTGCAATAGTTTTCTTGCCAGATTTAATTGAGAAAATAACTAAAAACTTTAACGTTCCAGAAACAATTGGAAATTATTTGCCATCGCTAACTATCGGAATTTTGTTACTTCTAACAGTAATTTTGAACCCGCGGGGAGCAGCCGGAGCCCTTGAACATATCCGCCACCGCAGAAAGCACTAGATAGTCAGCAGGCGGCCAAATTGAGCGTAAAAGTTGCTCGATTGTTACCGATTTCCACCCGCATGGCTCTTCACTATGAGTTCGCCGCGCGTTAATCTTCTGGCAGATTCGGACGCACCCGTCCGATTCCCAAAGGTGGATTTCCGCCTCTTGGTAAGAGAGCAGTAGAAAGAGTGAATGCAGTGAATCTTCGCAAACCTCTGATTCTCACCGTAGTCGCATCAGCGCTGGTGGGGTCTCTAGCAATAAGTAGTGTTTCGGCATCTGCCGCTGGCGATCAAGGAGTTTCCGACTCTGAAATCGTTCTAGGAATGCAATTGCCACAAACCGGAGCAGCAAGCCCTGGTTACAACAAAGTTGATGATGCCGCACGCGCATACTTTGATTATGTAAATTCAAAGGGTGGCGTAAATGGCCGCAATATAAAGCTTGTAGTTAAGGACGATACTTACAAGGCGGGTCTAACTATTACTTCAGCTTCTAAGTTGATCAACGAAGATAAGATTTTTGCATTCTTCGGATCTGTTGGAACTCAAACTCACGTATCTGTTATTAAAGATATTAACCGACGCAAGATTCCGGATATCTTTGTGAACAGTGGATTCAGCGGTTTCTATACCGATCCAAAGAAATACCCAACAACATTTGGTGGACTTGGAACTTACACAGTCGAAGCCAAGATTCTTGGAAAGTATCTAAAGGATAAGTATTCAGATAAGAAGATTGGTGTTCTTTATCAGTCAGATGACTTTGGTCGCAATGCGCTAGCAGGATTTGCTACAGCAGGACTTAAGTTTGAGGCCAAGAAGACCTCTGCTTCATTTATTGCTGGTACTCAAGGTTCAATTGGACTTGCCAGTCAAATCTCACAATTGAAAGCGAATGGCGTTGATATTGTAATTATCGCCGCTGTTTCTTCTGCTACAGCAGTCGCTTACGCAACAGCTGCTCAACTTGGTTACAAGCCTTCAAAGTGGGCTGTAATTAGCGTTGGTGCAGATGCAACAACATTCCAAACAATTCTTGGATCTAAGGGTGTACCTGCAGCAACAAGCGCAGCGATGTTAGCTGGAACTATTTCAGCTTCTCATGCGCCAGCAGCGGGCGAAGCTGATGACGTATACGTCAAAGCATTCAAGAAAATCAACGATGACTTTAACAAGGGTCCAGATAAGCGTTGGGATAACAACATTCTGCAAGGTATGAATATCGCTTACCTAGCAACCGAAGCGCTTATGGGTGTTGGAAAAGATCTAACACGCGCAAAGTTGATCTCTTACCTTGAGAACAATGGTTCAAAGTTGAGCAGTGCGGCGCTTGCCCCACTTGGTTATTCAAAGTCAACACACGAAGCCTTCACTGGTTTCTGGATTGGCCAATATGACGCCACAACATTGCTTGCACCAATAGATGGAAAGCGCGTTGTTTACACAACCGATTCCGGATCTGGCGCAGTAACAGTTTCCAACTACAAGCGTCCAGCAATTGCTGATGACGCGCTACCAAAGGTTGCGTGAGGATAAAAATGAAAAACGTTAACTTCAAGAAACTAATCGCAACACTCGGTGCAAGCGCACTAATATCAACAGGCTTGGTAGTTGCTGTTGCAACTCCTGCCCAAGCTGCTGATCCAGTATGTGTGACTGATGCTAAAACAGATGTCATCACATGTAACGGCAAGTTAAGCAACGGCGCTGCATACAAGACAATGGTTCCATCTAACTACGATGGCACTTTCTATTTCTGGCAACACGGTATTCGCCCTTCATATCCATACCCTGGTTACACAGTGCCTAAGGGTGTTGAACAGATGGCTCCTACAAGTGTTAACCACAAAATTGACACAACAAAGTCAATGCTTGGACTTGGTTACGGCCTAGCTGCATATGACTGTTCTTCAGGTGGTCTACATGGCTGGAACACTGCAGACTGCGTAGAAATGCTCAATGAA
>WLIM01000004.1 GCA_009702205.1 Actinomycetota bacterium
GTCTCAAGACTTGGTGCGACTGTGCGTTCTTCTAATTCAGGATCGAGAATGACCATGAGTTCATATCTACGCATAAGTTAACCCCACCTCCTCTGGACTAAAGCGGCCACGGAATTTCCGCGGCAGGAGGGTTATTGCTCCTTCATTGAATAACCGCGGGTGCGGTTGCTCTCGGAAGGAAGGCTAAGCGTAACCCTGACCGACGTTAGATAGAAATTCAAGGTTCTGTGGACCAAATTTTGGTGTGGATCTACGCATAAGACGCAGGGCAAACCAGGCCAGGGCGGTGATTCGGAGCAAGGCTGCGAAGGCATAGGCGCCAGCTGGGATGGCGAACTTTGCGCCAGAAAGGCTGGCCAAGTATTGCCAGATGGCAAAGTGATAAATCAATTCTGCAGATTGCCAAATCCAAAAATCAAAACGGTCTTTCTTATCAATCATTGCAATTATTGCAAGTGGTGTTAGCCATAAAACATACTGCGGTGAATAAACCTTGCTTGCTGTTACAAAGATTGCGACGATGAAGAATGAAACTGAGGCAAGAGAAGGAATTTCTGAGATTCCAAAAATAAAGAGTGTGAAGAGACTAGCGCCCGTGATAAAAAATAGAATAGAGATTAAATTTAGATTATCAATTTTAACATTCAAGACGTTGAGTGCATGCCAAATTGATCCCCAATCGGCGCCACGATCTGAATTAAGTTTGAAGAATCTAAACCAACCAGTTGGGGTAGTAAAAATAAATGGCAGATTTATTGCAAGCCAAGTGATTGTTGTAGTTATTAAGTATTCAATAAATTGTTTGAACTTACTTCGTCTAACAAAAATTAGCGCAATTGGAAGAAGTAGAACTATGGGGAAAAATTTAGTTGCAATTGAGATTCCAAGAAGAAGTGCGCTAGTTCGATATTTTCGGGCATCAAATAAATAAATTGCTGCCAATGAAGATATGACTGCCCAGATATCCCAATTGATGTAAAGCGAGGCAACAACGGCTGGCGCAAGAGGCAGTAAATACCAGAGTTCTGGTTTTAATTTTTTCAATAAGAGAACAGATGCAATGAAAAGAAGGGCGATTAATAGCGCATTGATATCAAAATAATTTCGATATTTATTTCCAGAATCACCGACTAAGAAAGATGTTGCCCACATAACCAATCCAGTTATTGGCGGATATTCGACCGCTTTTGTTGCACTTGAATATGGCCAATCATGAGTGATTAATTCACGTTCGCCGAAGAGTGCTGGCAAATCTGAATAGCAGGCATGTATGTAATCGCTGGGCGGTGCCCAGCCATTTGATCTACAGTTCTCGAACTTCGCGAAGCTAAGAATGGCTGCGAAAAGGGCAATAAATACTGCACTTCTAGCGATTAATTTCACTGCTTTGCTGCGAGTTTCTTCTTCTTTGTTGCACCTGATTCATATTTTCCGGCAAGTGTTGGATCAAGTGTTGGAACTGCATCTAAATATGAAACTGCTTCAGTCCCACCAATATTTGCTGGTTCTGGGAAGGAGGTAGCAGGCATACCTTTTTGTGCAAGCTTTGTATAAGTGTTCCAAACTCGTGCTGGGAATGTGCCGCCAGTAAATGCTCCGAGTCCACCAATTCCATTTAGTGATTGTGTTGCGTCATCTCTAAACATAGCAACGGTTGTTGCAAATTCTGGAGTAAAACCATTGAACCAAGCAGATGCGTTATCTGTTGTAGTTCCAGTCTTGCCTGCTGTTGGTCGCCCGACGCCACTTGAAGCTGCGCCACCAGTTCCATATTTTGTAACTTGTTCAAGAGCGTAAGTTAAATCTGCCATTACATCTGGTTGGAATACTTGTTGGGCTTCAATCTTGCCTTCATATAACACGCCCTTATTTGATCCCAACACTTCCTTAATAATAAATGGAGTTGCATAAGTACCATTTGCGGCAAAAGTTGCATAAGCAGAGGCCATATCTATTACGTGTGGTGATGCAACACCGAGAGAAATAGAAGGAGTCGGCATAAGTGCGACCGTGTTTGGAATTCCTGCCCGTCTAGCAACATCTACAACTTTGTCGGGTCCGGCCTTAATTCCGAGTGGTACAAAGATTGTGTTAATTGAATGCGCTGTTGCTGCGAGCAAATTAATTTCGCCTTCTTGCTCGTTGCTGTAATTAAATACTGGATATGGTTTTCCAGCATCGTCGAATACTTGTGGTGACTTACCGTTCCAAATAGAGGTAAGTGGAATTCCTTGTTCTAGGGCGGCAACAAGTGCAAATGGTTTAAAGCCAGATCCGGCTTGAGTAATAGATTGGGTTGCGCCATTTAATTGCGTAACTAAATAATCTTTACCGCCGTACATCGCAACTACTTCGCCAGTTCCTGGTCTTATTGAAACAAGTGCAGCATGGAAATTATCAGGTGTTTTCGCTGGTCCGCGCGTATCCATGGCCTTCACTGCTGCTTCTTGGTTCTTCTTCTCTAACGTAGTTTTAATTACATAACCACCGGTTTGAAGTTGAGCTTCAGTAAATCCAAGTTTTGCAAGTTCATGAACAACCCATGAAATTACATATCCTTTTGGACCGGCTAGTGCGCCTGAAGTAACACGATCGCGAAGAGTTGGATATTTCAAATTTTTAGCTTGTGCTGGCGTCAGCCACTTTTTTGCAACCATGCCATCAATAACATATTGCCATCTGGCTTTTAATCTCGTTGCATTATCTTTTCCATATGAAGGATCGTAATAACCAGGAGAACGCAAAATACTTGCGAGCACTGCAGATTCCGAGATAGATAATTTGCTTACACTCTTGCCAAAATAAACTTCGGAAGCAGTTTGAATTCCATAAGATCCGCGGCCAAAATAAATAGTATTTAAATAACTTTCAAGGATGTCATCTTTAGACATCTGATTCTGTAACTTCATTGCTATAACAAGTTCTTTTACTTTTCTGGTAATTGTTCGTTCCGGAGTTAAGAATGCGGTCTTCGCATATTGCTGCGTGATTGTTGAGCCGCCTTGACCATTTAACGATCCGGACTTTAAGTTGTTAAAAAGTGCACGGGCAATACCGATTGGGCTGACTGCGCTCTGGGTATAAAAATTGCGGTCTTCTGCTGCCATTACCGCTTGGCGTACATGTAATGGAATGTTTGCTAATTTAACTACGGTTCGGTTTTCAGAACCAAGACGCCCGATTTCTTGGCCATCGGCATATTGAATAATTGTTGATTGACTATTAACAAATGCATTCGGATCAGGAATGCTTACCGTGAAGTAAGCGAATGCGAATCCAAGAACTGCAATTATGAAACCAATTCCGCCAGCAAAAATGCCGTAGCGAATTAAGTTTCCCCGCAGATTGTTCATAACTTAAGGCTACCTTCTCCGAACTTGGATTTAATGACCACGCAGTGATTTCTCATGAAGGTGCCAGCTTTTCAATTCCTTCGCTGGCTTCCAATCATCATCTTCAAGCGTGTGAACCTTGCGCGGGGCCTTACGCGTGCGGCCATCTCCTAATAAGAATGAATAGATTAAATGATTCCAACCGCACTCCAAGCAAATCTCGACTGTATAAACCCGGAACTCGCCATATTCATTCTGCATTTCATCTAATTCACTTAAAGATTTAATTCGCCCGGAATATTGACCAAGTTGATCGCCGAAGGCATATCGAAGTTCGCGCATCTCAGATTTCTTACAAACTGGACATTGGCGAGTAGTCATTTCGCCGTGATGTTTGGCAGCTCGCTTTAAATATGGATCGGCATCACAAGCATCCATTGCAGAAGCAGAGCCACGGAAGAGAGCGAGCAAAGTTGCGCGACGATCAAGTGAATAATCGATGTTATCTCGGCGCGACCACATAATGGTAAAGAATAAACCCAACTAGGACATTACGCTTTGCAGTATGAAGTTAATAGGTAGATACGGTTCTTTGCCTAAGTTGCTTCGCGTGCGCTGGATGGGCCAATTGACTGATGGTGCCTTTCAATCAGCCTTAGCATCCTTCGTATTGTTTTCACCAGAGCGCCAGCCAGATGCGGTAAAAGCTGCTTTAGCATTTACAGTTGTTTTGCTTCCATATTCTTTGGTTGGCCCATATGCCGGAATATTTTTAGATCGCTTTAGTCGCAAACGCGTTATTCAATTTGCGAACTTCTTGCGTGCCGCTGATTTATTAATAATTGCAATCTTAATTTTTAAAGGTTCAACTGGATTAACTTTAACGTTATTTGTCCTATTTGCATTTGGAATAAATAGATTGATTCTTGCCGGTCTTTCCGCTGGATTACCTCTACTTGTTGAGAAGAAAGAGTTGATTGCGGCAAATGCACTTGCTGTCACAGGTGGCACGATTTTTGTAGTAATCGGCGGTGGCCTTGGAATTGGTTTGAAAAATATTTTAGATACTTCAAAGACTGGCGATCATATTGATGCCCTCCTAATTTTAATTTCTGCTGCAGGGTATTTAACGGCTGCGCTTTTTGCTTCGCGAATTGGGAAACGAGAAATCGGACCACTTCCTCATGAAATATCGCAAGAGATAAAGGGCTTTGGCGAGATGCTGCAGGGGTTTCATATTCTGCGCTCTCACGGTGATGCACTTCGTGGAATTTTTGCTACTGGTGTGCAACGTGGTGGAATAACTGCGTTAACACTTATGGCACTTCTATTAGAACGCAATACTTTTAATGCAACTGATAATCCAGATGCTGGTCTCCGTGGATTTGCCTACGCACTAGCGATTGCTGGGGTTGGCATTGGTCTTGGTGCGTTAGCTGGTCCATTTGGAGTTGCAAAATTTGGAAGACATAAATGGATTCGAATTTCTATGTTGGCACCAATTGGATTCTTATTATTATTTGGAATATTTCCTAATGAATTTATGATGATTACAACTGCCTTTTTTGTTGGTGGTTTTGGGCAAAGTTTGAAAATCACAAACGATGCTCTCGTTCAATCAAAAATTGAGGATGAGTTTCGCGGTCGAATCTTTGCTTTTTATGATGTCGCAGTTAATGGCGCAATTGTGAGCGGTGCAATTATTTCGGCGTTAGTTCTACCTGCTGATGGAGTTTCGCTATTTATGCCATGGTTGATTGCACTTGCATATGCGCTTGCGGCATTTGTACTTCTGCGGAAAACTAAATTTGCGGCTTATTCAAGCTCCACCAGTTAAGTAACTCTGCTTTTGCAGCTTCCGCCCCAAGCGGCCCACGATCCATTCGAAGATCAAGTAAGTATTGATATGCCCGCCCCACAATTGGTGAAGGCGAAATGCCAAGAATTGCCATGATTTCAAGACCATCTAAATCGGGACGAATTTTTTCTAACTCTTCTTGCTCCATCAATAACGCGATGCGCTCTTCAAGTGAATCATAAGTCTTAGCCAGGCTCTCAGCTTTGCGTTGGTTTCTAGTTGTGCAATCTGCTCGAGTTAAAACATGTAGATGAACTAATTGGTGTTCGGCATCTCGAATATATCTGCGCACCGCAGAATCGGTCCATTCACCAGTTCCATATCCGTGAAAACGAAGATGTAAAAAGACAAGAGATGAAACGTCATCCACGATTTCATTGCTAAATCGCAGTGTTTTTAGCCGTTCTTTCGCCATCCGTGCGCCAACTACTTCATGGTGATGGAATGAAACTCCACCACCTGGAATTAATTCGCGAGTCTTTGGCTTTCCGATGTCATGCAGAAGCGCAGCAAGACGAATTACAAGATTTGGCCCACCTAATCTCTCTTCCAGAGCAATTGCTTGCTCTAAAACTTTGAGTGTGTGTTCATAGACATCTTTATGATGGTGGTGTTCATCTATTTCAAGTTTTAACTTTGGGATTTCAGGAATTACAAATTCTGCTAATCCAGTTTCAACTAAAATCGAAATTCCAATTCGAGGATCATTTGACATGAGAGTCTTGGTGAATTCATCTCGGATTCGTTCTGCTGAAATTATTTTAATACGAGGCGCCATATCTTTAATAGCAGCAGTAATTTTCGGATCGACTTCAAATTCCAATTGAGATGCAAATCTTGCTGCTCTCATCATGCGCAACGGATCGTCAGAGAATGAATCTTCTGGCGAGCCAGGTGTTCTAAGAATTTTTTTAAGTAAATCAGTTACGCCATTAAAGTTATCAATAAATGTCGGTGGATTTGTTGTTAGTTCAAGTGCCATTGCGTTGACAGTAAAATCACGACGCAATAAATCGCCTTCGATGTTCTCACCAAATGCAACTTCTGGGTTACGACTTTCCGGATCATATTTTTCACTGCGGTAAGTTGTAATTTCAACTGTTACATCGCCGAACTGTGCAGCGATTGTTCCAAATTCGCGACCGGTTTCCCAAAGTGAATCGGCGCTCTTTTTTATAAGCGCTTTAGTCTCATCAGGTCTGGCATTTGTTGTGAAATCTAAATCGTTACCAAGTCGTCCAAGAATTGCGTCTCGAACTGGGCCACCAACTAGCGCGAGTGTGAATCCAGCTTTCGCGAATTTTTCTGCAAGGTCGCCAGCAAGTGGTCGCACAGATAACGCAGTGCGAGCCAGGTTTGCGGCGATGGCTTTAGGATCGCTGGCATCTAATTCTGGATTCGCTGTCACAGTATCCAAGGCTAGAGCAGTAACCTTGCCCCATGACCACGGCGCCTGGTGGCGGTGGCGAGGCAAAACGGAAAAAGCGTCGCAGACGACGTCCGAAGGGCCCGACCCCACCAAATTTAAATAATTCTGCAACTCCCTCGAAAAATCCTGCTGCCAAAAAAGCACCAGCTAAGCGGGTTTATGCCAAGCGAGTGGATGAAGTCAGCGCTGGCGGATTAGTTATAGATTCAACTGGAACTAAAGGTCTATTAATTGGGCGACGTGATTTGAAAGATCAAAGTCGTGAGCGTTTGCTCTGGTCGCTTCCAAAGGGACATATTGAAGAAGGCGAAACTCCAGAACAGGCCGCAATTAGAGAAGTTGCTGAAGAAACTGGAATTCAAAGTGAAATCGCTAGAGAACTTGGCGTAATTGATTTCTGGTTTATGGCCGGTGGCAACCGTATTCATAAGACAGTTCATCATTATTTATTTAAAGAGGTAGGTGGTGAACTTGCTCCTCAAATAACTGAAGTTGATGATGTTGGTTGGTTCCCATTAAATGAAATTGTTGAACTGCTTGCCTATCCAGATGAGAAAAAATTAATTGCGAAATCTGGTGATTTAGTAATATGAAAAGAGCGCTATTTGTAATTACATTATTGTTTACATCAATTTTTGTTATGCCTGCCGCGAACGCTTCTGATGTTGCTATTTATGTTACCGAACCAACTCATAGACAAATTGACGGATTATTTATTGATGATGAATTAGTTGCAAATCTTGCTTACGACGGCAGGCTTGGCCAACTTGTGTTTAATCCTCCGCGAGGTAACCGAAATTGGTTTATTGATCCGCAATTAATTGAAGAAGTTAAAGCAATGACCTCCGATTATTCAATTGTTGGTGGCGAGAGCGGCGTTGGTGGTGTAGTTGCAAAAAATTGGTTGAACCAATTAACTGCAATTACTCGAGGAGATCGAATTACTGCCCTTGCTTATGGAAACCCATCCGGTTATTGGATTTCGAAATTGGCCCAGAGCAAGAGTGATTTTTATTTGCAATTCGGTGCCAAACGCCTAACAGCTGCGTTAAATAGACAGGTTTCACAGCTTGCGAAATACCCAAGCGCTAAAGCCCCTAAATTGGACTTCCTAACTATTCAAACATTTAGGCACTCACAAATCGTTCTTAAATTAAATTCGCAGTACATGTCGCCAGAAGAGATTGAAAAATTTCAAAGCCAGAGCGCCTCGATTTTGCATCCTGATTTAAAAGTTGGGCATCGGACAATGCTCGGACTTGATCTCGCTTCTTCAACCGAAAAACTAGCCAACAAAATTAGATTGGCGCCAGGCCGATTTACAATTACATCGACCAAGCAGAATTTGCCAATTACTTTAATTAATGATTTTCCAAATCCGGCGAAAGTTTCTTTAGAAATCGGAACTTTAAACGGCAAGGTTTTGGTTGAGAGTGTTCCTACTCAGATAGTTAACGGCAATTCCAAGATCCAAGTAATGATCCCCGTAGAAGTTGTGACTTCTGGCCAAAGCGAGTTGTCGGTAAAGATTTTTTCAGAGAAGCACAAACTTCTTGGTGATGAAGTGATTTACCCTGTAACACTTAAAGTTATTAGCCCAATTGCAACTTGGATTACAACTGGTGGGGCGATAATTCTCTTCGTATCAGCCCTTGTTCAAAGTTTTAGACGGATAAGAAGGAAGCGGTTATGAGCGATAAATCGCTAGTTAAATCTTCGACCGTCATGGCAATTGGAACAATCTTCTCGCGAATAACTGGCTTGATCCGCGGTCTGCTTTTAGTTGCAGTTCTTGGAACCACTCTTCTTGGCGATACTTTCAATGTTGCAAACACAATGCCTAATATTTTGTATAACTTAATAATTGGCGGTGCCTTAACTGCAGTTTTCGTTCCACAAATTGTTAGAGCAACCAAAGATGCAGATGGTGGAAGTGCATTTATTTCTAGGCTAGTCACTGCTACATCTGTATTTCTCGGTCTCTTGGTTCTGCTTTCAGTTATTTTTGCTCCGGTTTTGGTTCGAATATTTGCAACTAGCTATGTTGGCGGTCGAGAGTTCGACGTAACTACGCTCTTTATGCGCTTCTGCTTGCCACAAATCTTCTTTATGGGTTTATTCGCACTGCTCGGCCAAGTTGCTAATGCAAAAGGCAAGTTTGGGCCGATGATGTGGGCCCCGGTTTTAAATAACTTGATTGCAATCGGAGTATTTGGCTGGTTCTTGAAATACTCAACTCAACCAACTGTTCAAACTATTCCAACATCGGAAATTATTTGGATCGGTTTGGGATCAACGGTTGGATACATCGCTCAAGCCTTTATTTTAATTCCAGTTATTTCTCGAACTAAAATAAGAATTCGGCCGCGTTTTGATTGGCAAGACTCTGAACTTCGAAAATCAGTTCACCTTGCTAGTTGGACTTTATTGTTTGCCGCAATTTCACAAGTAAGTTATTTGGTCACAGTAAATCTTTCTACGGGCGCCGCGGTAAAGGCAATAAAAGCCGGTGTTGAGCACGGTGTTGGTTTCACTCCATTTAGTAATGCTCTTCTCATCTACATGTTGCCACATTCGATAATTACAATTTCTGTAGTCACCGCTCTACTTCCAACGCTTTCAAAATTCGCACACGAAAATCAACCGCAAATGATTCATGATCAACTTGTTAAGGCGATGCGCTTAGTTGGACTAATTACTGTTCCCAGCGCAATTGCATTTCTGTTCTTTGGTCCACTAATGACACAAACTCTCTTTTTTGGAATTTCAGAACAAGATTCAAATTATCTTGGATATACCCTTTCGGCGCTTGCACTTGGCTTAGCTCCCATGAGCGTTAATTTGATCGCTCTTCGCGGTTTAAATGCTTTTGAAAATGTTAAGTTACAGGTTTTGAGTAATACTGTTATGAATATTGTTGGAATTCTTGCTTCTGTATGTGTTGCAGTAATTTTGCCTGCAGAGTGGGTGACAGTAGGACTAGCTGGTGCTCTCGCTCTTAGTTATTTCTTCGGAGCATGGAGTTCGGTTCGACTTCTCCGCAGATTTGAAATTCGTATTTCGATGACAGAGGTTTCCGGTTTTTATCTAAAGCTGATGAGTTTTGCCTTGTTATTTGCATTTCCGATATGGCTGATACGCGCCGCTATTCCGGGTGGGAATATGATCCGCCTATTAATCGTTCTATTTGTGTGTGGTGTTGGCTATCTAGGGGTCTGCAAAATAGCTCGTGTAAGTGAAATAACTAGCGCCGTTGAAGTTTTAACTAGACGTAAAAAGATAGGGTAGCCAAATGAGCGAAGTGCATGAATTAGTAATCGTAGGTTCGGGACCAGCGGGATATACCGCCGCTATTTATGCTGCTCGCGCCGAACTTTCACCAGTTCTTTATGAAGGATCTGTCACAGCTGGTGGCGCGCTAATGAATACGACTGAAGTTGAAAATTTTCCAGGATTTCCTGAAGGCGTTATGGGTCCAGATCTTATGGATTCACTTCGTAAGCAGTGTGAGCGATTCGGAACAAAATTAGTAACAGATGACATTGTTTCAATGGATTTAACTGGCGAGATTAAAGTTTTAACCGATGGCTCTGGAAATACTTTGAAAGCAAAGTCTGTAATTCTTGCGACAGGTTCTGCTTATAAAGAAATTGGTTTAACAAATGAGAAGAGATTATCTGGCCGCGGAGTTTCTTGGTGCGCAACTTGTGATGGTTTCTTCTTCAGGGAAAAAGTATTAGCAGTTGTTGGTGGCGGAGATTCTGCTATGGAAGAAGCAAACTTTTTAACTCGTTTTGCCACAAAAGTTTTTGTAATTCACAGACGTGATTCATTGCGCGCCTCAAAAATTATGGTAGAACGTGCGATGGCCAATCCAAAGATTGAATTCATTTGGAATACTGAAGTGATAGATGTTCTTGGAAGCGAGAAAGTTTCAGGTCTTAAACTTCGCAACTTAGTTTCTGGTGAAGAGGTTGATAAAGAGTTCGATGGTCTTTTTGTTGCAATTGGCCATCTTCCACGAAGTGAACTACTTGCCGGACAAATTGATCTAGATGGCGAAGGCTATGTAAAGGTTGAAGGTCGTTCTACTCGAACAAACCAGAGCGGAGTCTTTGCGTGTGGAGATCTAGTTGATCACACCTATCGCCAAGCAATCACGGCGGCCGGTTCAGGTTGCCAAGCAGCCTTGGATGCTGAACGCTTCCTTGCAGGGCACTAATTACAATTACCCACGTAAATAACCAGAAGAGATATGAGGAAAAATGAGCGCAGCACAACCAGTAACAACCGCTACTTTTGATGAAGTAGTTCTAAAGAGTTCAACACCGGTTCTCGTAGATTTTTGGGCTGAATGGTGTGGCCCTTGCCGCGCAGTCGGACCAATCCTTGATGAGATTGCTTCTGAATATAGCGACAAGATCAAGGTAGTTAAGTTAAATACCGATGAAGAGTCTGCAATTGCGATCAAGTATGGAATCACTTCAATTCCAACGCTTAATGTTTATGTAAATGGTGAAGTTGTTAAGACTGTAATTGGCGCAAAGCCAAAGCCAGCTCTATTAAAAGAACTCGCAGCGTTTATCTAAATTCATGTCTCCATCTGGTGAGGAGACCAATGTAATTTCGTTGGTCACAAATACTTTAACCAGACTTGGGTTTTTAAAAACTGCATCAAACACTTTTGGTGCAGTTGAAGAAGATGGCTTGCGCGCATTCCAACAAGAGCGCGGACTTATTGTTTCTGGTGAAATCGACGGCCCAACTCTTCGCGCAATTGATGAAGCTAGATGGAAGCTCGGCGATCGAATTCTCTCTTTTGTTCCAGGTAAACCGCTTCGCGGTGATGATGTTGCAACTTTGCAATCTAGATTAGTTGATATGGGCTTTGACTGTGGGCGAGTGGATGCAATTTTTGGTGCGCGTACAGATGCTGCGGTAAGAGAATTTCAAAAATCTGTAGGTGTGAAAGTTGATGGTGTTTGCGGGCCAGCAACAATTATGTCGTTAATGCGGCTCGTGAAAACTGTTTCTGGTGGTGCCCCAATTCAACTTCGCGATAATGCTAAACGTGCTATCCGCGGACCTGCCCTTGCAAATAAAATTATTGTTCTTGATCCAAGTTCGCTGCCAGAAGATCGCGAGATTGCATTTGATATCGCCCAACGGCTTGAAGGTCGCCTGATTGCACTTGGTGTAACCGTTTACTTATCTAGAAGCAGCGCTAAAGATCCGAGTGAAGTTGATCGAATTAAATTAGCAAATGAATCCGGTGCTGATTTAGTTATCTCGTTTCATACTGATAATTACAAAAATGAATCGGCACATGGGCTTGCTACTTATTATTATGGAAATGACTTACATGGCGTTCATTCTGTTGTCGGTGAAAGATTTGCGGCTTTAGTACAACGCGAAATTACTGCCCGAACCGACTTATTGAATTGCCGCACTCACGCAAAATCTTGGGATTTGTTGCGTCTAACAAAAGCCCCGACTGTCCGAATTGACTTGGGTTATCTATCAAATCCAGGCGATGTAAAAAGGTTGGGCGATGTAACTTTCCGTGAAACCGTGGTCGAATCAATAATTGTTGCAATTCAACGCCTTTATCTCTCGGCTGAAAATGATGCAAAGACTGGAACCCTGAAAATTTCAGATCTACGCAAGGCGGGGATTCGTAGCGATTAATTAAATTCGTTCCCGATGGTGATTGTGGCAAGATTGGGGAATGGGAAACGACTTAACGCGCATACATACCGGTGAGGTTCAGAACTTAACTGATCGCTTTGCCCATCGCGCGGCAATGATGAAGCCGAGTGAAATTCGCTCACTCTTTGCTGTTGCTTCTCGCCCAGATATTGTTTCGCTTGCTGGTGGAATGCCAAATCTTTCTGCGTTTCCAATGGAGATGATGGCAAGTGTTATTGAAAAATTAGTTTTAGAAAATGGCCAAGAAGCTTTGCAATATGGAAGTGGCCAAGGACATCCAAAACTTCGTGAACAAATTTGTGATGTTATGGCGCTCGAAGGAATTCGCGCGCATCCAGATGATGTAATTGTGACAACTGGATCGCAACAAGCGCTCGATTTAATTTCAAGAATTTTTATTGATCCGGGCGACGTGGTTCTTGTCGAAGCACCTTCATATGTCGGCGCTCTTGGAACTTTCCACCAATATGAGGCAAAAGTTGTCCATGTTGCAATGGATGAAAACGGTCTTATTCCGATTGCCCTTCGTGAAGCTATTACCGCAACCCGGGCATCTGGTCGCAAAATTAAATTCTTATATCTAATTCCTAATTATCAAAATCCTGCCGGCGTTTTACTTAGCGCTGAACGTAGAACGCAAATTCTTGAAATTTGTCGTGAGGCTTCGATTTTTGTAATTGAAGATAATCCATATGGTCTGCTCGGTTTTGACCGGCCATCACCAAATGCAATGCGCGCTGAAGATTCTGAAAATGTTCTTTATCTTGGAACATTCTCCAAAACCATTGCTCCAGGGTTCCGCGTTGGTTGGGCGCTCGTTCCACAAGCTCTTAAAGAGAAACTTGTTATTGCAAGCGAGTCCTCGATTCTCTGCCCATCAAACTTCACACAATTAGCAATTTCTAGTTATCTTTCAGATCAACCATGGCGTGATCAAATTGCATCATTTACTCAACTTTATAAAGTGCGCAGAGATGCAATGCTTGAAACTTTAGAGGCGACTTTTCCTGCTGGTGCTACTTGGACAAAGCCCGGCGGCGGTTTCTATGTTTGGGTAACACTTCCACCTGAGATTGATACAAAAGCTTTGATGCCTAAAGCTATTGTTTCTAAGGTTGCATACGTGCCTGGGACCGCCTTTTATGCCGATGGATTGGGAAGTTGGTCGATGCGACTTTCTTATTGCTATCCAAGTCCAGAGCGCATCCGCGATGGTGTTAAGTCGTTGGCTGGTGTTATTAAAACTGAGATGCAACTTCGCGGGTTAAATTAATTTATTAATTCGCTCTAAATCTTCTAGCGTTGCAAATTCAATTGTGATTTTTCCTTTTTGTTTTCCAAGTTCAACACTCACCCGAGTATCAAGTCGATCTGACATTCCGTCTGCCAATTCTTTTAGCCTTGGTGATAAAAGTTTTCCGGCTTTAGGTTTTGCGCTCTTAGTTGGGCCTTGATGTGTAGCAACAATCTCTTCGGTTGCGCGAACGCTTAAACCTTCGGAGACGATTCGTCCAGCTAGTTTTTCAATTTCATTCTCGTCGGTTAAAGATAAAAGTGCACGTGCATGTCCGGCAGATAAAATTCCGGCAGCTACACGTCGTTGCACGCTTGCTGGAAGATTTAACAGGCGAAGCGTGTTTGTAATTGCTGGTCTAGATTTTCCAACTTTTACCGCAAGCTCGTCGTGTGTGTAACCAAAATCGTTTAATAGGTTTTGATAGGCCGATCCCTCTTCAAGTGGGTTTAACTGGCTGCGGTGGATATTTTCAAGTAACGCTTCACGAAGTAATTCATTGTCTGGAGTCTGGCGAATAATCACTGGAATAGTTTTTAGACCAGCCAATTTAGATGCGCGTAATCTGCGTTCACCCATAATTAATTCATATTTGCCATTACCTAAATCTCTGACAACAGGTGGTTGTAGAACGCCAACTTCTTTTATAGATGCAGATAATTCATTTAACGCATCGGTGTCGAAAATGGTTCTTGGTTGTTTTGGATTCGGAATAATTGCGTTGATATCAACTTCACCTTGATCTGCAATTGTTACTCCGGTGTTAGAAGTTATTGGAGTTGAAAGTGAAGTTGGAATTAAAGAATCTAAACCGCGACCTAATCCGCCTTTACGTGTACTCATGCTGTGTGCGCTCCGTTATTCAAATTATTCGAGTTATTTAAAGGCTCTCCAGAACCACGTCTGGCAATCTCTCGGGCCACTGTCATATATGCAATGGCTCCTGGTGAAGATGCGTCATAAGTCATTACTGTTTGATTAAAAGATGGCGCTTCTGAAACTCGGACAGCTCTTGGAATTGGTACATCAATTAATTCATTTGGGAAATGTTGACGCACGCTATTTGCAACATCATTTGCAAGTCTTGTTCTTGAATCAAACATTGTTAAAACAATTGTTGAGATTCGAACTCTTTGGTTAAGCATTTGTTGAACTTGTTGCAAAGTTTTTAATAAAAGCGTTAGACCTTCAAGTGAGTAATACTCGCATTGAATTGGCACCATAACTTCTTCAGCAGCGGTGAGCGCATTTACTGTAAGCAGGCCAAGACTTGGTGGGCAATCAATAATTACATAATCAATTCGATTACCAGACGCTTCTCTTTCAGCTAAGAATTTTTCTAACGCTAACTTCAAACGTGATTCACGAGAAACAAAACCAACCATATTTATTTCAGCGCCTGCTAGTTCAACATCTGCAGGTGCGCACTCTAAATGTGGAAAGCCCGCAACTTTTTCTACAACTTGTGAAAGTGGTAAATCTTTTACTAATACTTCATACATGCCAGCAATATCTTCGCGATCAATTCCAAGTGCGGTGCAGGCATTTCCTTGTGGGTCTAAGTCGATCACTAATACTTTTAATCCGCCCATAGCTAGGGCTGCTGCAATATTGACCGCGGTGGTGGTCTTGCCTACCCCGCCTTTTTGATTGGCCACAGTGAAGACTCGGGTCTTTAGGGGTGTGGGCATCGGCTCTTTTAGTCGTCGGATCCCGATGACTTTTGGCTTATTGGCCTTAGATGTTTCACGTGAATCATTCACGTGCGTATCTAACCAGCCTTTTTGAGTTCAATAACTCGCGATAGCGGCAAATCGCCTAAATTGATTTCATGAACCTCGGATTTAGCTACCTTCTTAAAGACTTTTGTGGCCTCAAGCTTTGCTGCCTCGAGTTCTGCCGCGGCGCTCTCACCCTTCATTGCCAAAAGTGAGCCGCCTCCCATAACTAGGTGCCACGAGACCGTTGCCAATTTTGGAAGTGGGGCAACTGCGCGGGCTGTTACATAGTTAAAACCACCCTTAAACGACTCAGCTCTACCCCTTTTTACTGAAATATCGATCCCGAGCTCGGCAACGACCTCTT
Source organism: Actinomycetota bacterium (assembly GCA_009702205.1). Classification (GTDB taxonomy): domain Bacteria; phylum Actinomycetota; class Actinomycetes; order Nanopelagicales; family Nanopelagicaceae; genus AAA044-D11. The sequence goes on from WLIM01000004.1 coordinate 15,708, forward strand.
CTAGAAAATCAATACGGCGTTGGAGCGGTTCAAGCAGGGTCACTTTGAGATCTGGCCTGGCTAGCGCAATAACAATTCCGGGAAGTCCTGCCCCTGATCCGATATCTAAGAGCGAGCTACCTTCTGAGATAAGCGTGGTGACTGGGATGCAGTTCGCAATATGGCGCTCCCAAATAATTTCGCCCTCTTTTGGGCCAACAAGGCCTCGCTCAATTCCCCAAGTTGCCAAAATTTCGGCATATCTAGCTACCTCTCCTTGGCGCTCGCCAAAGTAGGCAGAGATTAAGGTTTCACGTGAAACGCTCATTTATAGGGGGAGCTTAAAAGCTTATTCGGGCAGAACTACAACACAGCGATTTGGGTCTTCGCCCTCTGATTCGCTGGTTAGGCCGATCTCTTGGATCGTGTCGTGAACAACCTTGCGTTCAAAGGCGTTCATTGGGCGCAACTTCACGCTCTCGCCAGATGCCTTAACCTGTTCAGCGATTTCGTGGGCTAGTTTGGCTAGCTCCTCTTTTTTCTCGCCGCGGAAGTTATCAATATCAAGCATTAATCGTGAGCGCTCGCCGGTAGATGTTTGAACCGCAAGGCGGGTTAGCTCTTGAATCGCATCTAGAACCTCGCCGCGATCTCCTACTAAGTGTCCAAGGGCGCCGCCGGCAATAGCCAGGGAGGCGCGGTCATTCTCTACATCGATATCAATGTCGCCATCAAGGTCGGCAATATCAAGTAGGGCTTCTAAGTAGTCAGCTGCAACATCGCCCTCTTCTTCAAGGCGGGCAACCAGGGACTTCTTCTCTACTACTTCGCTCATTTATCTCTCCTTTTGTTGATGAAAGTTAGTTTTATCTGTTTTAACCGATATATCTGATATGACCGATAAGTCCGATTTACTACTTCTTCTTTTTCTTCTTCTTTGAAGGCTGTTGGCGTTGGCCAATTGCGGGATCAATTTGGGTGGTGCCTGACTCTTCAGTTGTTTCTGGAAGAACGCCGCTATCTTTATTTTTTGCTGCGCGCTTTTTCATTAACTCTTCATACGCAGGTGATCCTGGGGTTGGGTTTCTTTTAATTACATAAAATTGTTGACCAAATGTCCACAAGTTTGTTGTTGACCAATAAATTAAAACACCGACTGGGAAGTTAACACCAGAGACTGCGAAAATTACTGGAAATACATAAAGCATAATTTTTTGTTGTTGCAACATCATATTGTTTGAGGAATCCATTTTTGGCATTCCTTTAACCATCAACTGACGTTGTGTAGTGAAAGTTGTAGCTGACATAAAGATAATAAGTGCAACAGTTACTAATTTTGTTTGGGTATTTGTATTTGAACTTAAGAAGGTGCTTGAAAGATTTGCTCCAAAGAATTTGGCTTGTTGGGCTGAAACCAATAGGTCGCCTTTGAGAAATCCGTGAGGTGTATTTCTAGCAATTCCATTTAGAACAGTAAATAGCGCGAAGAAAATCGGGGCTTGGGCAAGTATTGGAAAGCATGAAGCTAGTGGATTAGTTTTGTGTTCCTTGTAAAGCTTCATCATCTCTTCTGATTGCTTTTGGCGATCATCTTTATGCTTCTTCTGAATTTCCTTCATGTGTGGTTGAAGCGCAGTTAAAGCACGTTGGCTTTTAATCTGCTTCACAAATAGTGGAATTAAAATGATTCTGATAAGTATTACAAGTCCAATGATTGAAAGGCTCCACTTAATACTTTCGTGTGAGTCCTTACCAACTACATAACCAAGTAAAGAATGGAAAGTTACAATTACCCAAGAAACAGCGAAATACAAGGGGTTTAGGATTGTTCCCATTAGTTAGCTCCAGTTTTTATTGGTTGTTTTGAACTCTTTGTTAAAACATAATCCACGCCGCCGTGTGACCATGGGTTGCAGCGAACTAATCGCCAGGCCGCCATTGCAAAACCGCGCACTCCGTATTCGGTCACGGCATCTGCTGCATATTTAGAGCAGCTTGGGTAGTACTTGCAACGAGGTCCAAACATTGGCGATATCCAAGTTTGATAAAACTTAATAAGCGCTGCAAAAGTTTTTCTCATGCGCTCACCAGGGCTTTGGAAATAACTTTTGGCATTAGATCGTTTAGCTCGGTTTCATAGTTTGGTTGGTTTCGAAGGACTCGAACCACAACTTGGCTACTTGTTGGAATATTTTGTAAGTGCCCGGAGATTAGGTGACGAATCTGGCGAGATACTCGGTGGCGAACAACAGAGCCACCTACAGATTTGTTCACAATTAATCCAACTTGGGGGTCGTTTAAATTACTTAAGTTGGTTCGAAGGTAGACGACAAGTGAAAGTGATGTTGCCCGAACGCCAGTTTTTGTAGTTAGAGCAAAATCTTTACTTGCACGCAACCGATTTTTGGTTGGAAGCACGGTTATCGGCGATTAAGCAGAGATACGTGTGCGACCCTTAGCGCGACGAGAAGCTAGAACAGCTCTTCCGCCACGTGTTGCCATGCGAGCACGGAAACCGTGCTTCTTCGCGCGCTTGCGAACGTTAGGTTGAAATGTGCGCTTTGACATGAAACTCCTTCTAAAACCTTCGGGGATCTCTCCTACAGGAATTACCTGTTGGGTCACATATGTATTAGTAATGAATGAGGGAGTTAGGTTACGGCCACCTGTGGATGGGGGTCAAACTCGTATTTCGTCTTAGGTAGAGGTTGGGAAGGGGTTGGCCTGGCTAGCAGCAGATTTGTGGATAACCACTTGCAATTTCCTGGGAATGCCCCTACTTTCGCCCTCTATCCACAGAAATGTGGGCCCAAAAGGCTCAAGTTTTGGTTTAGACCACAGGCTGTGGATAACCCTGTGGAAAGGTCCAATTGCGGATATTCACAGGTTTAAATGATTAGGGGTCCCCATGGCGCTACTTGAAGTTGATGATTTAACCACCCTTTGGGGAGCAGTTATTGCTGAGGTTTCTATCGAGTCGCCACAACATCGAGCGTTTCTCTCTCTAACAAAACCACTTGGGTTAATTCAAAACGAGGGCGGATCTAATTTACTGCTTTCAGCTCCAAATGCTTTTGCGAAAGATGTTCTAGAGACCAGATTGCGCGCGATTTTAAATGAAGCGCTCTCTTTAAAGTTAGATCAAAAAATAAATATTGCAGTAACAATTGATGAAACCCTTCAAGATAATTCTGTTGAGGAAGTAGTTGATCCAATTGTTGAACAACAACCTAAATCGGGAACTGGCCGCGATACAAAATCTTCGGCGTCTGCAGAGCCAAGCCAATTAAACCCGCGTTATATTTTTGAAACTTTTGTTATTGGCGCATCTAATAGATTTGCTCATGCTGCAGCTGTCGCTGTTGCTGAAGCACCAGCCAAGGCTTACAACCCATTGTTTATTTACGGTGAGTCTGGCCTAGGGAAAACCCACTTATTACACGCTATTGGGGCTTATGCCAAAGAGCTTTACGGAAGTGTGCGTGTTCGTTATGTTTCAAGCGAAGAATTCACGAACGACTTCATTAACTCGATTCGTGATGACAAGGCTTCGGTTTTCCAGCGCCGTTATCGCGATCTAGATGTTCTGCTTGTAGATGACATTCAATTCTTGGAAAACAAAGAACGTACTCAGGAAGAGTTCTTCCACACTTTCAACACTTTATATAACGCCAATAAGCAAATTGTTATTTCAAGTGACCGACCACCAAAACAATTAACAACTTTGGAAGATCGTTTACGTAGTCGATTTGAGTGGGGTCTTATTACAGACATTCAACCGCCAGAACTTGAAACCCGAATTGCAATTCTTCGCAAGAAGGCAGCTCAAGATAAGTTAAATGCGCCGGATGATGTTCTTGAATATATTGCAAGTAAAATTTCTTCAAACATTCGTGAATTAGAAGGCGCTTTAATTCGTGTTACAGCATTCGCATCCTTAAATCGCCAAGCTGTTGATTTAGGTTTGGCTGAAATTGTTTTGAAGGATTTAATCCCCGAAGCTGGTGGTCCAGAAATCACAGCGACGACAATCATGGCTCAGACCGCGACCTACTTCAGCCTCACCTTGGATGACCTTTGTGGAACTTCAAGATCTCGGGTTTTGGTCAACGCCCGCCAGATCGCAATGTATTTATGCCGCGAGTTAACAGAGCTCTCACTTCCAAAAATTGGCCAAACTTTCGGCGGCCGCGACCATACAACCGTTATGCACGCCGATCGCAAGATTCGCCAATTAATGGCCGAGCGCCGGTCTATCTATAACCAAGTCACTGAGTTGACCAACAGAATCAAGCTTCAAGCTAAAAACTAATTACAAAAGTTGTGTAGAAAGTTACCCTCAACTTGGGGATAACTTGGGGATAAGTGTGGAAAAGAAGGTTTGGGGGGTGTGGGAATGGTGTCAGTGTTAGAAGTTAACCTTGGTTATCCACGCTCCGCCCACAGCCTTAAAGAGCAAGGATTACAGTGTGTGACCTGGGGTTATGCAAGATATCCACAGGATTTAACTCTAGTTACTACGAATACTTATATTAAATAGAAAAGGTTGGGGATTGGCGAACCTGTGTGGGTTTGCTAACTGCCCCCAAGAAGGAAGGATAGAGGGATGAAGTTTGTTGTTGAACGCGATCCGTTGATCGATGCTGTTAATTGGGTTGCCCGCAGCCTTTCGTCTAGACCTATCCAAACTGCCCTACTAGGAATCATGATTGATGTTACAGATTCAATAACACTCACTGGTTCTGACTTAGAAACTTCAACCAAAGCAATCATTAATGCGGATATTGCAACAAAAGGAAAAGTCTTAGTTCCAGGAAGATTGCTTGCAGAAATTGCTAGATCTCTTCCGGCAAAACCTGTCACATTTGTCTTAGACGGCACAAGAGTTTTAGTTACTGCAGGGAGCGCGAAATTTACCCTCCCAACTCTGCCTGTAAACGAATACCCAAATCTTCCAACTCTCCCACAAGCAGCTGGTGAAATTCCAGGGGACGTGTTTGCAACAGCGGTCCACCAAGTAGCTGTCGCGGCAGGCAAAGACGATTCACTCCCAACACTTACTGGCGTGCATATTGAAATGAACAAATCAACAATCACTCTTGCGGCCACTGATCGCTACCGCCTTGCAGTAAAAGAAATTAACTGGAGTCCTAAAGATCAAAACTTGGAAGCGTCAACACTTCTTCGCGCTCGCACACTTGTAGATGCAGCAAAATCTTTAACAGGCAGCGGGCAAATAACATTTGCGCTTTCCCCAACAGCATCAAATGAAAAACTTGTAGGTTTTGTTTCAGATGAAAAAACTATGACTTCAAGAACACTAGATGGCAGCTTCCCACCATTTAGACATTTGCTTCCATCTGAATCTACTGCCGAAGCAACCATTGAAGTTGCACCATTTTTGGATTCAGTTCGCCGCGTAGCACTAGTGACTGACAAGACCGTCCCACTTCGTTTGGTTTTCGCAAACAACACACTTCAATTAGAAGCTGGAACCGGGGAAGATGCACAAGCAACAGAAGAGTTAAATATTAACTATTCTGGGGAAAATATAAACATTGCTTTTAACCCAACATTTTTAACAGATGGGCTACAAGCTATCAACTCACCATTTGTTCACATTTCATTTACAGGCGATAAGAAACCAGCAGTACTTACTGGAAAATCTGAACCAAGCGGTGCAATAAATAACTCTTACAAGTATTTATTAATGCCTATGCGCTACACCTCTTAGTAAAAACTAGTAAAAACAAAGTGTTTATTTCAAACCTGTCACTAACAACATTTAGGTCCTATAAATCCCTAGATCTAGATTTAGCCCCAGGAATTTCAATATTCATTGGGCGCAATGGTGAGGGCAAGACAAACATTATTGAATCAATTCTCTATCTCTCATTTCTCTCGTCACATCGAGTATCTGGAGACCAACCACTTGTTCAACTCGGCAGTGCATCAGCATATGTACGAGCAAAAACTCAATTGCCAGACCGCGAAGTATTGGTTGAGTTAGAAATTAATAGCGAGCGAGCTAACCGGGCCCGCATCAATCAAAACCCAGTTCGAAGCCAGAAAGAAATCTTTGGAATCGTGCAAGCAATTTACTTCTCACCCGAGGATTTAGATTTAGTTCGCGGCGACCCAAGTGAACGCCGCAAATTTATAGATCAACTGTTAATTTTACGGTCCCCACGCATGGCAGGCGTTATCTCTGATTATGAACGAGCGGTAAGACAACGGAACTCACTTTTAAAATCTAGGGCCGGAACCGAATCGCTTGCGGCTTGGGATGAGCAAGTTGCAAATTTCGGTGGAGAAATCATCGCTGCAAGGTTGCAGGCACTTAAAGATTTCGAACCAATATTTCAAGAGATCTATCGAGACATTTCTTCAGAAAAACCAGCATCAATAAACTACAAATCAAGCATTGAAGAGCCAACACTTATTGCTTTAGAGAACACATCTAAAATATTAGATCGTATGCGCATGACTAGAGCTGCTGAGATTGAACGAGGGCTGACTTTAACCGGCCCACATCGCGATGATTTAATTTTAAATCTAGGCGAACATTTAGTTAAAGGCTATGCAAGCCACGGCGAATCCTGGTCAATCGCACTAAGTCTAAAACTTGCCACATATCAATTGTTGGAAAAAGATGGTTTAAAACCAATTTTAATTTTGGATGATGTTTTCTCCGAATTAGATGAAGAACGCAGAGTTCATTTAATTAAATTAGCTAAATCGGCAGAACAAACTTTCATCACTGTCGCAGTAGAAAATGATTTACCAAAAGAGTTGTCAGGAGACAGGTATCTTGTAAAATCAGGACATGTTTCTAAAATTGCGGCAGGTGAATAAATGGCGCGCGATTTAGCAAAAGAGCTTTACCGAGCATTTAGAAATCAACCCCGGAGAAATAAAATAACCGAAAGCTCTGAAGTGCGTGGGCATGTAACAGACCCACAATCAATTGGATCGGTATTAGACGAACTTGTTGTTTCACGCGATTGGCGACAAGGGCTAGCCGAAGGAAATATCTTTATAGATTGGGAAAAAATTGTTGGCGCTGAAATTGCCGGCCATTCAACACCAATCTCTCTTCTTGAAGGAGTTCTAACAATTCAAACTTCTTCAACCGCATGGGCAACGCAACTAAATTTAATATCATCAGATTTATTGAAAACAATAAGCAGCTCCGCCCCTGGCGCGCTTGTAGAAAAACTGACTTTAATCGGCCCCCATGCACCTACGTGGAAGAAGGGCCTGCGAACTATCCGCGGCGCCAAGGGCCCGCGCGATACCTACGGTTAAATCACCCACACAGTAAGTACCCACAACTTCCACGAGATAGTCCTTCTAATCCACCGCACAAGCCTCTTTTGCGGTAGTTCGCTCTTGATTTAAGGACTAGGATTACGGCAGTTGCTAGGAGAAAACGAGCGAGGTTTACTTCTTAGCCGTTTTAGCCAGTAATTCCTCGCAAGAATTTTGCATTTGATAGGAGGCGCAAATTGAGCAAGAGCACGTATGACGCCTCGAATATCACCGTCCTAGAAGGTCTGGATGCGGTTCGTAAACGCCCAGGTATGTATATCGGATCTACTGGTGAACGCGGTTTGCACCATTTGGTTTATGAAGTAGTTGATAACTCAGTTGATGAAGCTCTTGCTGGTTATTGCACCGAGATAAATATTTCCTTGATGCCGGACGGTTCATTGCAATGTGTAGATAACGGCCGCGGAATTCCAGTCGACATGCACCCAGTTGAAAAGAAGCCAGCTCTTGAAGTTGTTCTAACTGTTTTGCACGCAGGTGGAAAGTTTGGCGATGGTGGCTATTCAGTTTCTGGCGGATTGCACGGTGTTGGAATCTCTGTAGTAAACGCTCTTAGCACCGATCTTGCCGTCCAAGTAAAACGCGATGGATTTAATTGGTTTCAAGAATATAAATTAGGTGTTCCACAGAAACCAGTTCGCAAAGGTGATGCAACAAATGAAACTGGAACAACCGTAACTTTCTGGCCATCTGCTGAAATTTTTGAAACCACAGATTTTTCTTTTGAAGTTCTTTCTACTCGCTTCCGTGAAATGGCATTCTTAAACAAAGGCCTAATCCTTACCCTTACAGATTTGCGACCAGGCCACGTAGACGAGAAAGGTGAACCCCTTTACGTTCGCTATCACTACCAAGGCGGAATCATTGATTTTGTTAAGCATCTAAATCAGACAAAAGGCGAAACACATAAGTCAATTATTTCTTTTGTTGCCGAAGAGAGTAAGCACAAAATGAGCCTTGAAGTTGCGATGCAATGGAATGCCGGATTCAGCGAATCTGTTTACACCTTTGCAAACACAATTCACACCCACGAAGGTGGTGCGCATGAAGAAGGTTTTAGAACTGCACTTACATCTGTTGTAAATAAATTTGGTGAAGAGTGGGGATTTATTCGTAAGAAAGAAGATCGCTTAACTGGCGAAGATATTCGCGAAGGACTTACTGCAATCGTTTCAATCAAACTTGCAGAACCACAATTTGAAGGACAGACAAAAACAAAACTTGGAAACACCGAAGCCAAATCATTTACACAAAAGAGTATGAATGATCATTTAACCAGTTGGTTTGAACAGAATCCTGGCGAAGGCAAAGACATTGTTAGAAAGAGTATTGATGCCGCGGCAGCAAGAGTTGCAGCACGTAAAGCACGCGATCTATCTAGAAACCGCAAGGGTTTATTGGAAGGCCGCGGGATGCCCGGAAAATTGGCCGATTGCCAGTGGACTGAACCTGAAAAGTGCGAGCTTTATATTGTCGAAGGTGATTCAGCTGGCGGTTCCACAAAAGGCGGACGTGACTCCAGATATCAAGCAGTACTTCCGATCCGCGGAAAGATTTTGAATGTAGAGAAGGCCAGAATCGATCGAGTCCTTCAAAACAACGAAGTGCAGTCACTAATCACCGCACTTGGCACTGGAATTCATGATGATTTTGATATTGCAAAACTTCGCTATCACAAAATTATTTTGATGGCAGATGCCGATGTCGACGGCCAACACATTAGAACCCTTCTTCTTACTTTGCTATTTAGATTTATGCGACCACTTATCGAAAACGGCTTTGTTTACTTAGCTCAACCACCTCTTTACAAACTTAAGTGGGGCGGCAAAGAACCAGTTCAATATGCATTCTCCGATCGCGAACGTGATGGTTTCATTCAAATTGGTTTAGATGCGGGAAAGCGACTTCCAAAAGAGGATGGTATTCAACGCTTCAAAGGTCTTGGTGAAATGCCAGCAAAAGAACTTTGGGATACAACAATGGATCCAGCGCACCGTGTTTTAATTCAAGTAACACTTGATGATGCGGCAGCAGCAGACGACTTGTTCTCAGTATTGATGGGCGAAGATGTAGAACTCCGTCGAAACTTTATTCAACGTAACGCTAAAGATGTTCGATTCTTGGATATCTAGGTAAACAAATGGCAGAGAATATGAATCCAGATAAGACCGCTGCACACGATCGCATCGAGTCCGTTGATCTTCAAGTTGAGATGGCGCGTTCTTATTTAGATTATGCAATGTCTGTAATTGTTGGTCGCGCACTTCCAGATATTCGCGACGGTTTAAAACCAGTGCACCGCCGAGTTCTTTATGCAATGTATGACGCTGGCTATCGTCCAGATAAGGGTTATTACAAATCCTCACGCATCGTCGGTGATGTTATGGGTAATTACCATCCACACGGTGACACAGCTATTTATGATGCAGTTGTTCGTCTCGCACAATTTTGGTCACTTCGTTATCCACTAATTGATGGAAACGGAAACTTTGGTTCACCTGGAAATGATCCAGCCGCAGCAATGCGTTATACCGAAGCCAGACTCGCACCACTCGCAATGGAGATGATGCGAGATATCGACGAAGACACAGTTAATTTCATTCCAAACTACGACGGCAGATCTCAGGAACCAACAGTTCTTCCAAGCCGCTTCCCTAACCTGCTTGTAAACGGCAGCGCTGGAATTGCCGTTGGTATGGCAACAAACATTCCACCACACAATCTCAATGAAGTTGTAGAAGGTGTTGTTTGGTCACTTGAAAATCCAGAAGCAGATCCTAAAGATTTACTTGAAAAACTTTTAACGATTGTCAAAGGACCAGATTTTCCAACTAAAGCTTTAATTGTTGGTCGCCAAGGAATCGAAGATGCTTATCGAACAGGCCGTGGTTCAATCATTATGCGCGCAGTTGTTGAAGTTGAAGAAATTAATAAGCGAACATGTCTTGTAGTTACTGAACTTCCATATCAAGTAAACCCAGATAATTTAGCGCTAAAGATTGCTGAACTCGTAAAAGATGGTCGCATCAAAGGTATTGCAGATGTTCGCGACGAAGGCAACGAGCGTCTTGGCCAGCGCTTGGTAATTGTTCTCCGAAACGACGCAATTCCAAAAGTAATTTTAAATAACCTTTACAAACACACTCAACTTCAAGATTCATTCGGCGCAAATATGCTTGCCTTGGTTGATGGTGTCCCGCGCACACTTCGCATTGATGAATTCATCCGCTATTACATCGAACACCAAATTGAAGTAATCGTTCGACGGACTAAATATAGATTGCAAGAACGCGAAAAACGCGCACACATTTTGCGCGGCTATCTAAAAGCGCTAGATGCATTAGATGCTGTGATTGCCTTAATCCGAGCTTCTAGAACTCCTGAAGAAGCTCGAACCGGCTTGATGAAACTTCTTGATGTCGACGAGATCCAAGCAAATGCAATTTTAGATATGCAACTTCGTCGTATTGCCGCCCTTGAACGCCAAAAAATTAACGACGAATACGAAGGTTTGATGGCTGAAATTGTTGAACTAAATAGCATTTTGGCATCCGAAGCCAAGCAACGCGAAATTATCAAGACGGAATTACAAGAGCTAACAGCTAAATATGGCAATGAACGCCGCACCCAAATAATTGCTGGCGACTCAGACCTATCTGTTGAAGATCTGATTCCCGATCAAAGTGTTGTTGTAACTATTACGAAAACCGGTTATTCCAAGCGCACAAAGGCTGATTTATATCGCTCACAAAGACGTGGTGGCAAAGGCGTAAAGGGTGCTGCTCTTAAGCAAGATGATTTAGTTGAACATTTCTTTGTTGCATCTACTCACGACTGGCTACTTTTCTTTACAAATAAGGGAAGAATTTATCGCGCAAAAGTTCACGAACTCCCAGATGCTGGACGCGATGCCCGAGGACAACATGTA